>CAVHZK010000019.1:640-6938 GCA_963640215.1 bacterium
GGTCATTACAATCTGCCGCATGGTATATGTAACGCCGTATTGCTTCCTTACGTGTTGAGCTTCGATGCAGAGCGCATGGCATTTGAAGAGAGATTTGCTACGGTAGCAAAGGCCATGGGTGTGCATACTGCCGTGGAGGTCATAGACGGTATAACCAAGCTTAATGCAGATATAGGCATACCGGATAAGCTATCTAAGTTAGAGGGCGTGAGAGCAGAGGACTTCAAGGAGCTCGCGGCCCTCGCCATGCACGACACCTGCATGGCAGGCAATCTTATCTCAGTCACCAATGAAGACGTGATAAATGTATATACCAAAGCTTATGGGGGATGATGAGTTATTCATCATCCTTTTCATTTTTTATATAAGTGCAAAAGTACAGTCATAACTGGCATTTAACGCCGTATTTTGGTAGAATTAGCCTGTCTGGAGGACTGTTACATGAAATTTTATTTACCGAAGAAATATCTATCAAAGCTATCTGTAATGGCAATTGCCATAATGATAGCGCTGTCTGCATTTGCTCCGTTGAATGCATACGCAATGCAGATATTTGTAAAGAATATTGCAGGTAAGCATTTAACCTTGGAGGTTGAACCGACTGACCTCATAGAAGATGTCAAACTGAAGATAACGGACAAGGAAGGTATTGCACCCTGTCTGCAGGAACTTGTATTTGCAGGGAAGGCACTTGAAAATGGCAATACCTTGCAAGATTACAGCATAGAGAAGGACTCGACGTTGCATCTAAACGCACTTACACAGCCTGTTCATATTCAGAGCTTGAGAGCGGTAGAGGCTATAGAGCCTACATGTACTGAGGATGGTATCAAGAGCTATTATATCTGTGATGCATGTAAATATATGTATGAAGACTCTCTGGGATCGATTGAGATTAAGGATGAGTCGAGCCTTAAGCTACCTGCTAAGGGACATGCGGCCGGCTCTGATTATGAATACGATGACAGCTGTCATTGGCAGATTTGCACTAATATCAATGACGGCAAAACATGCGGAGCTGTCTTTAATAGGGAAGAGCACAGCCTTAAATTTGGTCGCTGCAGAGTATGCGGCTATGAAACCTTGGACTCAATGAAGAGCACTCGCAATTCTGCGCGTTACACCTCGGACAGCAGCAGTGATGGCAGACTTGCAAATACAAAGCTTGCATCGGATGTCATATACGGCACATGGGTACAGGACAATAAGGGCTGGAAATATATCAAAACAGACGGCAATCTAGCGCAGAACGGCTGGGTGAAGGCTATATGGCAGGACGCAGGATATTGGTATTATTTTGATGAAAATGGCTATATGCGCACAGGCTGGCTAAAGCTTCCAGACGCTACATATTATCTGAATCCCATAGTCGGAACAAACAGCGGCAAGATGCTTACTGGCTGGCAGTATATAGACGACAGCTGGTATTCTTTCTCGACTGATACGGCTAATGAAGGCGCATTGCTGAACTAGGAGATACTTATGAGACGTAAGGATAGAGAAGTTACGGATACAGACGAGATTATCGGCATTATAGATAAATGCGCCATATTGAGGATAGGACTAGCTGACGGCGAATATCCGTATATTGTGCCAGTGAATTTCTCATATACATTTGAGGGCGGACAGCTTGCTCTGTATATACACGGAGCGATGGCAGGACGCAAGTATGAGCTTATAAATAAGAATGGAAAATGCTCATTTGAGATGGATATTCCGCTTGGCATGGAATGTAATGAAGAGCATAGAGATGTGACAGAGAGGTATCTAAGTGTCATGGGCACAGCCGATATTGAGCTTATACCAAATGAAGAAAAGAAGTCTGTCATTGATAACATTATCATGGCTCGTTATGAGGAGACTCGTAGCTTCAGATATAACGAATCGACTGTGCCGCGCACAATGATAGCAAGGCTTAAGGTAATTGAGATAACAGCAAAGGCTAACAGACTGCAGAGCGGTCCTGACTAAGCAAGCCGTATCTATTCGCAAAACCCTTGTTTAACGAATAGATGCTATAATTATTTGCCATTTTCAGCACAAAACTCAAGGTAATCATCTACAGCCTCATGAAATTCATGCTCAATATCTGCCAATGAGTCAGCATGAAAATCTACATAATCGCTGATTCCTTCTATTTTACCGTAGAGGCACATGCTGTCCATATCAACCTCAATTTTAGAATGGTATCCCTTATATTTCAAAACATCTAACTTCATGTTTGTGCTCATCCCAGCAGCGCCTTATCGCTTGCAAATTCCTGTCCGGATACCTTCTCGAACTGGTGCATGAGATCCTCAACAGTTAAGTGCTTCTTGTCATCGCCCTTGATATCCAAGACTATATGCCCCTCATTCATCATAATGAGTCGGTTGCCGTGCACGATAGCGTCCTTCATATTATGAGTAACCATGAGTGCTGTAAGGTGCTGCTCATTGATGATGGCCTCGGTTGCGTCGAGTACCTTCTCGGCGGTCTTGGGGTCAAGTGCTGCCGTATGCTCGTCAAGCAGCAATATCTTGGGACGCTGCAAGGTAGCCATGAGCAGAGTAAGTGCCTGTCTCTGTCCGCCTGAAAGTAAGCCTACCTTGGCTGTAAGCCTCTCCTCGAGTCCGAGGTTAAGTATCTTAAGTCTCTCCTTGAACTCTTCTCTCTCAGCTGCTGTAACGCCCCATTTAAGACCACGCCTTAAGCCCCTGCGGTTGGCAAGAGCCAAGTTTTCCTCTATCTGCATAGTTGCCGCCGTACCTGTCATGGGATCTTGAAATACGCGTCCTATAAGATTGGCACGCTTAAAGTCCGGCAGTCCTGTGACATTTATACCATCTATCACTATGGAACCTGCATCCACGGGCCAGACTCCGGCTATGGCGTTCAGCATGGTGGATTTGCCGGCTCCGTTGCCGCCTATGACGGTTACAAAGTCGCCCTCATCAAGCTTAAGATTGACATCGCGCAATGCAACCTTTTCATTGATGGTTCCGGGATTAAAGGTCTTGCATACATTTGTAAGCTCAAGCATTTCTTGCACCCCCTGCTACAGCATTTCTGCCGGCTCTCATAAACGAATTCTTGGCCTGTCCCTTGAGATAAGGTACTGCAAGGAATACGGCAACTATGACGGCTGTAAACAGCTTCATCAGGTTGGGATCAAGCTTCAGCCAGAGCACTATGGTATAGATGACATAATAAACTATGCCGCCTACCACGATAAAGCCAAGCTTCAAGGCGAAATTAAGCTTCTTGCCAAATAAGGCGTCAGCGAGCACCTCTCCTATGATAACAGCTGCAAGGCCTATAACTATGGCGCCGCGTCCCGCATTTACATCAGCAAAGCCGGAATACTGCGCTGACAATGCGCCTGCAAGGGCGACCAAACCGTTAGATACGGCAAGTCCCAATACCTTCATCGTATTGATATTGATGCCCTGCGCCTTGGACATGGTTGGATTGCAGCCTGTAGCTCTGAGAGCCGAGCCTGTCTCTGTGCCAAAGAACCAATATAATACAGCTATAATCAGCACAGCAAAGATCAATCCTATGAGGATGGCGGGTGTGATATACCTTGATGACATGATAAGGTAGAATTTATCCACGCTCACAGCCTGATTGGCCTTAAAACTCATGATGGCCAGATTTATCGAATACAGCGAATACTGCGACAATATACCGGCAAGTATGGCAGGTATGCCTAATTTGGTATGCAATAAGCCGGTGACACAGCCTACGGCAAGTCCGCTTATTGTGGCGATTAACACTGCCGCCCATGGATTAAAGCCGCCAACTATAAGCATGACGGCTACGGCGCCTCCCGTTGAAAATGTTCCGTCCACAGATAGATCGGCTATGTCGAGCAATCTGAACGTAACATAGACACCGAGTGCCATGATGCCCCATATAAGTCCCTGTGCCACGCAGGCAGGGAGTCTGCTGATAAGTCCGGCAAGACTTAATGCGCTGAAATAAGCTGCCATTTTTCCTCCTTAGAAACAGCTAAAGCAGATGTATCCATGTCATTCACTTTGCTGTCACTTGTTATAATATGTAGTGCTTGCAAATATACAGGCACGACTATTTAACTTACATACATACATACATGAGGTGTCTCATATTACAGTAGACACCTCATGTATAGCTCTGAAACTAAGTGTGATGCTATAGCGCATTACTTAGTCGTGTAATCAATATAATCGTCCGGTATGGTTACGCCGAGTGCCTCTGCAAGTGTCGGATTGTATTCCTTTACAGGCTCGTTGTCGTAACGCACTTCCATGGTCGAGATATCAGCGCCGTCCTTAAGTATCTCAGCTGCCATCTCACCGGTAACCTTGCCGATGTTGTAGTAGCTGATGGACAGTGTAGCAACTCCGCAGCCTCCCATTATGCCCTCTTCTCCTGCAAATATCGGTATGCCTGCGGGCTGAGCTACGTTGTTGATGGTCTCGGTATAGGAAGCGGCTGTATTATCCGTAGGAATATATATAGCCTCTACATTGGCGCAGGCCTCCTGAGTAACCGATGCGAGGTCGTTGGAGTCTGAAAATGTGTAAATCTTTACGGTCTTGCCTGCGTCCTCAAGTACCTTCTGTACTGCATCAGACTGGAACTTGGAGTTAGGCTCTGCCGAGCAATAAAGTATACCGAAGGTGTTTGCATCCGGGAAGAGGTCAAGCATCATCTTGCCTTGAGTCTCAAGCGGTGCACAGTCAGATGTACCTGAGATATTGCCGCCTATAACTCCGTTGAAATCAGCTATATCAAGTGCTACGCCGTAGTCTGTGATAGAGGTACCGAGTATCGGTATATCGCCTGTAGCTGAGGCTGCAGCCTGAAGTGCTGCGGTTGCATTGGCCATGATGAGGTCAACATTTTCCGATACGAAGTTAGAGCATATAGTCGTAGCTGTTGCAGAATCGCCGTTGGCATTCTGCTCGTCAAATACTACGTTCTCCGCTCCTAATGCCTCGGTAAGAGCATCCTTGAATCCCTCTGTTGCCTTGTCAAGAGCCGGATGCTGTACCAGCTGGCAGATACCTATGGTATATACCTTGCCGTCCTCTGCGGTGGCTGCAGTCTCGGCAGCTGCCTCTGTTGCACTGCTCTCTGCTGCTGTACTCTCTGCACTGCCTGACGATGCGCCCTGTGAGCAGGCTGTCATGCCCAGCATGGAGGCTGCGACGCCAAGTGCCAAAATCTTCCTGTATAATCTCATAATGTCTCCTCCCGATATCACAAATAAGATATCCTGTACTTATACACGTTGACTATGCAACGCTTTAACTTGTAAAAGCATAGCCATAATAGCGTACTTTCGCCTTGATGTCAATAGAAATTCTTTAACGCGTTAAATTAAAGTGGTAAACGATTGATGGATTACCTACCTGTAAAGCAGCTGTCCGTCATGCACGCCTGCTGCGTCGAGCACGATATGGTCATAGACCTGCAAGCCGTAGGATGAGTTCTTCCTCACTATGCTGTAGCCGTTGGAGGACTCCAATATCTCGACCTTCTTGAATACGGTATAACCCTTATTTACATTATATGCGCCCTTGAGCGGTCGCTTGGAATTTATCTGGTACAAGCCGTCTGCCAGCTCAGAGGCTGTCGCTGTGCGCGCATATCCGACATCAGGCATAACATAATCTCCAGCCTTCAGCGGGCAGGTCTCGTCATCGCAGTCGATATAGGCATATTCATCATCAATATTAAATATATCGGGCATAACGAACTTGGACGAGGTGTCGCTGCCGGAGACTATAGCCTTATTAAAGCCGCGGTTGCCGTTCTCGTCTGTGACTATGTAAGCCGCAGGTATGACATAGAAATCCTTGGTGGTTATGGACTTATCCGGTATCTTGAGTCCTGATACGTCGTTAGTCACTATCTCGAAATTAACAAATCTGTCAGCCGCAAATTGTATAACATAGCTGTCGAGGTCTATGACACCGTATCTCGTGTCGTCCGTACCGCTTATGAACCTTATACGGCTCTTTACGGTAAAGCCCTTGTCTGAGAAGCTAAGCTTAATCGTATCTCCGTCATTATAAGCAGCTAAGTCTTCTTCATTTACAGGGAAAATAATCTCCCATGCCTCGTCAGTGATAAGCTTGTAGGCAGGTTCTCCCTCGGTAACAAGGTCTCCTGCCTTGATTGTATTCTTGCTGTAGTTCGCTGTGTCAAATAATTCTGCATTTACAGCGTCTTCCGTAACAGTCTCATATCCGTCGGTGTAAGCACAAACTATGCCGGTCGACTCTGCATTAAACTGCTTATAGTCTATGCCTGCCGAGGCAAGCTC
>CAVHZK010000020.1:0-4666 GCA_963640215.1 bacterium
ACAAGCCAGAGTGATTTTGGTACGCTTTGTAGCCACGGTTATTCACCTCCCAAAAGTATTGATATATCGCCCTAAAGGCGGCTTGGTGCAGAAAAATTTCTGCAAGAAAAAAAGGCTTGAAGCCCTTTAGCTCTAATAGAGTAACATGCGCGGCGTGTTTCGTCAAGCAGATTTCGACTTGTGCCTGACAGCAGATTTCGGCCTGTGCGACCGATACACGCTGTTTTGACTCGTGTGATCGGAGGCGCGTGTTACAGCATGACAAATAACTATTGTCTTGGTATTACCTTCCCTTGCCGTACATATTCATAAATGCAGCGCGTATGGCGCCTGCGGAATAGAGCGAGCCGAAGGCGATGACGGGCAGTCCCTTGCCGACAGCTGCCCTTATTGCCTCCTCTATGTCACTGCTTATCTCAACGCTCGGAATATCTCTTATCTGTTTTATATTGCCTGCACTGTCTCTGCCGCCGATACCTGATGATTGTTTAGTTTCTTCCTTATATTCCTCTTGCTCTGCTCTGGCAAATGCACTCCTGCCGGATGCATCTCTGCCTGTGATGCGCATTATCTCCTCGGCAAGCTCTGCTGCCGGCAGTGCGCGTGGACTATCCGGCGTAATACATACATAATGTGCGCCGTAGGGCTTGAGGAGCTTGAGCGTAGTGTCATAGTCCTTGTCGGCTAACATACCTATAAGGAAGGTGACTCTTTCTCCCCTGTCTGGGTCTGCCACGTATTCCCTGATGCTCTCCGTGAGTGCCTCAGCGCATTGCGGATTATGTCCGCCGTCTAATATAAAGAGCGGTTCCTTGCTCAATACCTCGAATCTTGCGTGCCACTCGACTTGCTCTAAGCCCTCGCACTCTGCCTCATAGCTTATCTTGTATCCCTGCTGCCTTAACACCTCCATGAGTTCTAACACTGTAGCGGCATTATTAAGCTGGTGATGCCCAAGGAGACTTAAGTTGTATTCCTTGCCCTTGTACGCAAAGCGCTGTCCCAAGAGGCTGTGACTTAGCTCCTGCACGTCATCGGCACATGTTATCGGCACATTTTTCTCTGCACAGTCTGCTCTAAGCACTGCCTCTACCTTATCGCACTGCCTGTAGCTTACCGCATGTGTGCCGGGCTTGATGATGCCCGCCTTGGTCTTGGCTATCTGCTCTACGGTGTCGCCTAAGTATTCCGTATGGTCTAAGCCTATATTGGTTATGACCGCGGCAAGAGGCGCCTGTATAACATTGGTCGAGTCAAGTGCCCCGCCTAAGCCCACCTCCAGCACCACTATGTCGCAGTTCTGCTCCTTGAAATAGAGCATACCTATAGCAGTAATGAGTTCAAACTGGCTCGGATGGTCAGACATGGCATCAGCTACTACGGCGACTCGCTCTGTCAGCCTCGTGAGCGCCTCCTCACTGATATATATGCCGTTTACCTGTATACGCTCCCTGAAATCCTCTATATACGGAGACGGATAGAAGCCTGTCCTATATCCCGCTGCTCTCAGTATACGCTCTGTCATGGCGCAGGTGCTGCCCTTGCCGTTGGTGCCTGCCACATGCACAAACCTAAGCTCATCCTGCGGATTACCCAATCTGGCGAGGAGTTCAAACGTGCGGTCGAGCCCCATCCTGGATGTACTCCAGGTGTAATTATCTATATAAGCTATGGCCTCCTGTAGCTTCATAGCGATGCCACTTTCTCGGCAGCCTCCACCACATGGCTTGCCAGCACTGCCGTCGTCACGGAACCCACGCCTCCGGGTACCGGTGTTATCGCCTCTACTATAGGCTCTGTCTCTGTAAATGCCGCATCTCCGCACATATTGCCGTCAGCATCGACATGTATGCCCACATCTATCAGCGTCTGACCCGCCCTCACATAATCTGCCGTAATCATACGCAGCTTACCTGCAGCCGCTATGATTATATCGGCATTCCGGCATATACTGTTTAGCTCTCCTGAGCGGCTGTGGCAGATAGTAACTGTTGCATTTTCCTTAAGGAGCAGCATGGATACAGGCTTACCTATAACGAGACTGCGCCCTACTACTACGGCATGGCGTCCTTCTATCGGTATATCAAAATGCTTAAGCACAGCTATACATGCCTCCGCCGTGCATGGCGCATATCCGTCGCCGCTTCCTGCATAGAGCGAGGCAAGTGAGCCCTTAGTGATGCCGTCTACGTCCTTGGCCGGGCTTAAAGCAGCGCATACAGCCGCATCGTCTATATGCCGCGGCATGGGTTTGAGCAGCAGCACACCGTGCACCGATGTATCCTCATTTAAGCTCTCAATCTCTCTGACAAGCTCTGACTGTGTCACGGTCTCTGGAAAATGCACAGGTCTAACTGATATACCTATCTTCTCGCAGCGCTTTGATGCTCCGTGCTCGTATGCCATATCGTCCGGTCTGTCGCCTATCCTGACTATAGCAAGGCAGGGTGTAATCCCTGCCTTGTAAAGCTGCTTTGTTCTCTCTATTAGTTCTGCAGTCAGTGCAGCTGCTGCCTCTGTGCCTCTTAAGATTTTAGCCATTACTCTTTCCTATATGCGCTCTGCTCTGACTGTGTCAAATATCGTATCTGCCTTGACAGCTCGTAACTTGCCACAGCTGCTTCCTACATAAGCTCATCTCTGACCGTATCAAATATCGCATCCGCCTTGACGCTCCCAAGCTCTACAAGCTCCTCGGCGCGCTTATTGAGCTGCTCTGCATAAGCTTGGTCCTTCATAAGGCGTGTATTGACAAATACATTGAGACTTGCGGCACTTAAGGCTGCCTTGCAACAAGCCGCGGCACAGCCTGCATCACTTATGGCTGTCTTGGTGCCTATCTTGGATATCCGCTCTATCAGGTCTATGGCCTCCATGACCAGCTCCATTATATGAAAAGGCACCTCGGCGGCACTCTTAAGTGCAGGCTCCATCACTCTCTCTCGCTCTGCCTGCTCCTCCTTAGTACCGTGCGGAAGCGCATAAGCTCTCGAGAGCGGCTCAAAGGCTATAGCATCCCCGTCCACTTCACTGAGTAGTTCCTGCTGCAGCTTGTCTGCCTTGGATCTAAGCTTGATTATCTCGTCCTGCACATCGGCATATTTCTTCCTGCCGAGTGTAAGGCTTCCTACCATGCTGCCTAATGCCATGCCCACAGCGCCGACCAAGGCGGAGGCTCCACCGCCTCCCGGTACCGGTGACTCGCTTGCGAGCACATTTACAAAATCCTCACAGCTTACATCTATAATCCGCTTACTCACAGTCTGTCTCTCCCGTATATGTTCTCTTAGTCAGAATAGACCTGTTATGCGTCCGTGCTCATCCACATCTATCCTCTCTGCCGAAGGAACCTTGGGCAAGCCGGGCATGGTCATTATATCACCTGTAAGTGCCACAATAAAGCCTGCCCCTGCCGCGACCTTCAGATTGCGCACGCATATCCTGAACCCTTCTGGTGCGCCCAATTTGGACGCATCATCGGAGAATGAATACTGCGTCTTAGCCATGCATATCGGAAGCTTATCAAAGCCAAGCTCCTCAAGCTGCTTAAGCTGCTTAATTGCATTTCCCTCAAGTATAACTCCGTCTGCATGGTATACTTTCCCGGCAATGGCCTCAAGCTTCTCTCTGATGCTTAAGTCGTCTTCGTACACATACTTGAAGTCATTAGGCTCCTCGCAGAGTCTTACTACCTCCTCGGCAAGTGCTATGCCGCCTTCGCCGCCCTTAGCCCATACCTCGGACAGCGCAACATTTACACCCAATTTCCTACATTCATCCTCAACCAGCTTGAGCTCTGCGTCAGTATCTGTCGGGAAGGCATTTACAGCCACCACGCAGGGAAGTCCGTATACCTCCATGACGTTGGATACGTGGCGCAGGAGGTTGGGCAGCCCACATTTAAGCGCCTCCAAGTTCTCGGTATTAAGCTCAGTCTTTGGCACTCCGCCATGATACTTAAGTGCTCTCACGGTTGCGACTATAACCACAGCCGATGGCTTAAGACCTGCATAGCGGCACTTGATGTCTATGAATTTCTCCGCGCCGAGATCTGCCGCAAAACCCGCCTCAGTAACCGCATAATCAGCAACCTTGAGTGCCATACGCGTAGCTGTCACCGAGTTACATCCGTGTGCTATATTGGCAAAGGGTCCTCCGTGTATAAATGCAGGCGTGTGCTCAAGAGTCTGGACGAGATTGGGTTTCAGCGCATCCTTAAGGAGTGCTGCCATCGCGCCCTCCGCGTGCAGATCATGCGCCGTTACCGGCTTGGCATCAAAGGTATATGCAACTATCATGCGGCCAAGCCTCTCCTTAAGATCCGATATGTCAGACGCCAAACACAGCACCGCCATGACCTCAGAGGCTACGGTAATCTCGAAGCCGTCCTCTCTCGGAACGCCCTGCATCCTGCCGCCGAGTCCGTCTACGATATGACGCAGCTGCCTGTCATTCATATCTACAACTCTCTTCCACGTTATCTGCTTGACATCTATGCCTAAGCTATTGCCCTGCTGTATGTGATTATCAAGCATAGCCGCAAGTAGGTTATTGGCAGCTCCCACAGCGTGGAAATCTCCCGTAAAATGCAGGTTGATGTCCTCCATAGGCACGACCTGCGCATATCCTCCGCCTGCCGCTCCGCCCTTGATGCCAAACACGGGTC
>CAVHZK010000020.1:4676-12405 GCA_963640215.1 bacterium
ACGGCTCTCTGAGTGCGACCGCCGCATTTTTGCCTATCCTGCGCAGTCCATCTGCAAGACCAACAGAGGTTGTAGTCTTGCCCTCGCCTGCCGGTGTCGGTGTTATGGCAGTTACGAGTATGAGCTTGCCGTCAGGTCTTGCATCTTCCTTCAGCATACTGTAATCAATCTTGGCCTTGTAATTACCGTACAGCTCCAAGTATTTTTCATCTATACCTGCTGACTTAGCTATCTTAGCTATCTTGGACGGCACACATTCTTGGGCAATCTCTATATCGCTCTTTAATCCCATGACGAAATCCTCTCTGGCAACGAAGAAACCTAAAATGTACCTTGATAGAATACCGCATCCTGCCGTAAGCGTCAAACTGACGGTGACTTATATGCGCATCAGCTTATTTATTCGTACATTTGAGGATTGCAAGAGTGCCTAAGCGCATTGCAATCCGTACCTTTAGACCATGTGCTGCCTGCGAACACGCAAGTCTGAGAGTCAACTTACGCCTCCTTATCCTCTCCTATACATATAGTAAGTCCGTAGACCTTGCGCGCTCCGGCTTTAACGAGGCACTCGGTGCAGGCCTCCATGGTAGAACCAGTGGTATAGATATCATCGACTATCAGCGGGACGCTTTCCTGCGGCAGGCGTCTAACCGCCTCAAATGCACTCTGGAGATTAAGGAGACGCTCTGACACGTTCAATTCTTTCTGGGCTGCTGTTTTCTTGCTCCTGATAAGGATGTTTTTCTTGACCGGGATATGTGTAAGCCTGGAAATGCTGTCGCAGAGAAGTTCAGACTGGTTATAGCCGCGTTTCCTAAGACGGCTTAGATGTATAGGGACAGGTATGAGACAGCTTATCTGTTTCTCGCGCATCCATGCACCGAGTCTGTCCGCTGCAAGTACGCCAAGGAGCTCTATATACTCTCTCCTGCCGTTATACTTGATATCTGCCATTATGTCCCGCATACGCTCGTCATAGCTTAGAAGCGCTCGGTTCTGTATGAAGCTGCGCATATTTGAGCGACAGTCAGTACACAGCTCGTCCTCGGCAGCCGCAGATATACGCTTGCCGCATTTTACACAGTAAGGGGACTCAACGAAATCAAAGGCTTTAAGACAGGGCTCACAGACAAGGCCGCGGTAGTATATGCTGTAATCATGAGTAGCTCCCGCCACTATATGAGGTGCACTCTCGCTAAGTCTAAACCTATGCAGAGCAATTCTGCGCCCTATAGGTATAATGTCACCGCATACAGGACAGACCTCAGGAAATATCACGTCCTTCAATAATTCTGTCACGAAGCCCCGAGAGACGTTTCTTTTCATCTTCGTTTCTCTCCATTTCCTCAAATACGCGCGGCAGTCCCACCATGCACACGCATTTCTTGGCTCGTGTCACCGCCGTATACAGGAGGTTACGATTCATCAGCATGTGTGGACCATTAAACATAGGCATGACGACGGCAGGATACTCACTGCCCTGAGATTTGTGTACCGTGACCGCGTAAGCAAGTTCTATATTGTTTATATGCTTTCTGTCGTACTCCGCCATGCGCATACCGTCAAATTCTATCTTCACGATGTCTCGATGGATATCTATATCGACTATGCGCCCTATATCTCCGTTAAACACACCTGAGCCCTGCTCCGTTGTCATGCTGTAGTCGTCGAATATCGTCCACTCGATGTCATAATCATTCTTCATCTGCATGACCTTGTCACCCTCGCGCAAGATATTATCTCCGCTGCGGCGCTCTGTCTTATGCGACGAAGGCGGGTTAAGACACTGCTGCAATACCTTGTTGATATTTTCTACGCCGAGCATCCCCTTCTTGGTCGCGGTGAGCACCTGTATGTCGAAGCTCGAACAGCCTACATACGGCGGCAGCTTCTTCATCAACAGCTTGCGTATTGCACTAAGTATTGCCTCAGGTCTGGCACAGCCGATAAAGAGGAAGTCCTTGCTCTTCTTGCTTAAGTCTACCGGCTCGCCGTCGTTTATCCTGTGCGCATTGGACACTATATCTGACTGAGCAGCCTGTCTGAATACATGCTCAAGCTTCACTGTCGCAAATGCGCCGGACTCAATCATATCGCGCAGCACGTTGCCTGCTCCGACCGACGGCAGCTGATTGTGATCTCCGGCAAAAATCAGCCTTGTACCCGGCACTATTGCTTTGAGCAGTGCATTCATAAGGAAAATATCCACCATGGACGTCTCATCTATGATCACCACATTTGCCTCGAGCGGATTATGCTCATCGCGCTGAAAATGTCCACGCTCTGAGCTGCTGCTCACGCTGTAGGTCTCACCGTCTCCTCCCGGTATATCAGCCGCCCCGAGAGGTGCAAAATTACCCTCATACCTTGCAGAGCTTCCTGTATCTTCATCGTCCTTGCGGGTACCTATATATTCCAAGAGTCTGTGTATGGTCTTGGCTTCGCAGCCTGTCGCCTCAGCCATGCGCTTGGCAGCTCTGCCTGTAGGCGCCGCAAGTGCAATCACGTCATGGTCTTCCTTATAGTAGCGTATGAGTGAATTGATGGTGGTAGTCTTGCCGGTACCGGGTCCTCCGGTAATAATCAGCACGCCGTTTCCTACTGAGGATTTGACAGCCTCGCGCTGCCTGTCATCTAAGGTGATATCACTTGCCTTCTCTATGGATTTGATGCGTCTGTCGGCCTGTGCCTCGTCGTATTCGCCCTTAATGGCGAGTGCCCTGAGGCGTTCTGCTATCTCTCGCTCCGTGTAATAATATGCAGCAAGATAGATCTGCTCCTGACACTCGTCGCCTTGTGCCGACTTATCTATGATGACTATGCGGCCTTCCAGCTGCAATGACACAAGCAGGCTCTCTATGTCCTTAGGCTCGACATCAAGGAGCTCTCGGCACATGCGCACAAGCTCAGCCCTCGGCACCCAGGTATGTCCATCCACACCTGCCATGCCGAGCACATATATGACTCCGCTCCTCATGCGAAACTCCGAGTCCTTCGGCAGTCCCATTTTCAGTGCTATGCTGTCTGCCGTCTTGAAGCCGACACCCTCTACCTCGTCTGCAAGTCTGTATGGGTTTGTCTGGATAATGTTATAGAGAGCAGCGCCGTATCTGTCGAATATACGCTGGGCTATGTTAGTGCTTATGCCGTATTTCTGCATAAACATGAGTGCCTCGCGTGTATTACGTCTCTGCTGCGCCTGCTCGTATATGCGCATAGCCGCAGCTATACCTATGCCGCTTACCTCGGCTAAGCGCTCCGGCTCCTCATCTATAATCCTGAATGTATCTTCCTTGAATCTCTTGACTATGCGCTTGGCAAGCGCCGGACCTATGCCCTTGACGGCACCGCCTGCAAGATAGCGCTCGATGGCAGCTACGCCCTCAGGCGGAACCACGGTATAAGACGAGGCAGAAAATTGTTCCCCGTATACCGGATGTGATGTGTATCTGCCGGAGGCATCAACAGTCACCCCCGGCGTAATGTACGGAAAATAGCCTACAATAGTGACGGCCTTGCCGTCCACCGTTGTATTTAACACTGAATAATGATTTTCATCGTTGTGGAAAACGACTTCTTCTATGTAGGCTCTAACCGTATGCAGTTTTATTCCTCCTCGGTGTTGGCAAGCTCAATGAATCTGCCCGTACCGATGGCAACCGCCGACAGCGGATCCTCGGCAACCACAGTCGTTATGCCTGTCTTCTCCTCGATGAGCTTGTCGAGTCCGTAGACCAAAGACCCTCCCCCTGTCATAATGATGCCTCTCTCATATATATCAGAGGCAAGCTCCGGCGGAGTCCGCTCCAATACATTGTGCACTGCATTTACTATCTGCGCCGCACAGTCTGCAAATGCTTCCATGGTCTCATCGGATGTAACCTGTACCGTCTTGGGCAGTCCCGTTACAAGGTTTCTGCCTCGTACCTCCATGACTAAGTTCTCAGGTCGCTTATATACGCAGCCCACACCTATCTTGATATCCTCAGCCGTACGCTCACCGATAAGGAGATTATGCTTCTTACGCATGTATCTGACTATGGCATCATCGAAATCATCTCCGGCTACCTTGACAGACTCCGACACAACGGGTCCTCCAAGCGAGATAACAGCTATATCGGCAGTACCTCCGCCTATGTCCACTACTATGTTACCGAAGGGCTTGGATATATCTATGCCTGCACCTATAGCTGCAGCAACCGGCTCCTCAATAATGGTAACCTCTCTTGCGCCTGCCTGGTAGGTGGCATCCTCAACGGCCTTCTTCTCTACCTCTGTAGCTCCCGAGGGAATACATACGGCCACACGAGGCTTACGCAGAGAGCGCTTACCCACAGCCTTGTCCATAAAGTGCTTGAGCAGCTTCTCCGTAAGGGTATAATCCGATATGACGCCCTGTCTGAGCGGCCTAACCGCCTTCAAATTGCCCGGTGTGCGTCCCAACATGAGTCTTGCGTCCTCGCCGTATGCGACCACATTATTGTTGGTGCGGTCAACGGCAACAACGGACGGTTCTCTAAGGACGACGCCCCTGCCCTTGATGTATACAAGGATGGTCGCCGTACCGAGATCTATACCTATATCATTTGACATAAGTGAAAATAATGCCATTATGTTCCCCTGTTATATGTTTTGCTGCGGTCAAAAGCTGCGTCTGCTCTAAGCTCTAAATTCTAAGCTCTATGCGCTATGCTTCAAGCTCTTAAATCAAGCACGTCGTGAAGCAAATCTTAAGCTTCCTTCTTGGCTTCCTCGCTTACCTCTCCCTTGGCAAGTGCATCTGCCTTCTCAACACTTGCGATTGCCTGCTTAAGCATGGGGATGCGGCAGTTCTTACCACCGAACTCAATGATAACCATGTCGTTGGTAATATCGATAATCTGTCCGTACATGCCGGCAGTCGTAAGTACATAATCACCTACTGCAAGGCTTGACATCAGATCCTCTTTCTTCTTTCTCTGCTTCTTCTGCGACATGGGTCCTAAGAACCACATTACTGCAACAATTACCACAACATAGATAATCAAAACTGTGCTGCTCATTATTTGTCCTCCGTAACTTTTAGACTTTTGTTGCCTGCAAGCACGCAGGCATAGTTGTTATTCCTGCAGCGCCTCATTCATGCGCCGCCTGTAGTCGTCGAAGCTATTGTCTCTTATAGCCGTCCTTATCTCCGACATCATTTTATTGTAAAAATACAAATTATGCAATGTGCATAATCTCAATCCGAGCATCTCTCCCGACTTTAAGAGATGTCTGATATATGCTCTTGAATAAGTCCTGCACGCAGGGCAGTCGCAGCCCTCCTCTATTGGAGACATATCCGCCTCAAAGCGCTTGTTGAAGAGATTGAGCTTACCGTTATGAGTATATACATGCCCGTGTCTGCCATTACGGCTCGGATATACGCAGTCAAAGAAATCTACTCCGCGTGCCACCGCCTCTATGATATTAAGCGGTGTGCCTACACCCATGAGATAGGTGGGCTTGCTGCGCGGCAGATGTGGTACTGTCTCATCGAGTATATGATACATCTGCTCGTGGGTCTCTCCTACGGCAAGTCCGCCCAAGGCGTAGCCGTCCAAGTCGAGCTCCGATATCTCGTCGGCATTATTCTTCCTCACATCATCCAATATGCCGCCCTGATTGATGCCAAAGAGGAGCTGTTCCTTGTTCAGAGTATCCTCCAAGGAATTAAGCCTCGCCATCTCTGTCTTGCATCGTTTAAGCCATCTGACGGTGCGTGCCACGCTCTGTTCTATATACTTGCGCTCCGCCAAGGCAGGGGGACATTCGTCAAAAGCCATAGCTATCGTCGAGCCTAAGTTGGACTGTATCTGCATACTCTCCTCGGGTCCCATAAATATAGCGCTTCCGTCTATATGGGATCTGAAGCTTACGCCCTCCTCCTTAATCTTGCGCATGGAGGCAAGCGAGAAGACCTGAAAGCCTCCGCTGTCCGTGAGTATAGGTCTGTCCCAGTTCATAAACCTATGCAGACCGCCGAGCTGCTTGATCAGCTTGTCTCCCGTCCTCACATGCAGATGGTAGGTATTGGAGAGCTCTATCTGACAGCCTATCTCCTTTAAGTCCACGCTTGAGACAGCTCCCTTGATAGCACCGACTGTGCCGACATTCATAAAGACAGGTGTCTCTATACTGCCGTGCACAGTCTCTATATGTGCTGATTTGGCTCTGCCCTGTTCGGCAACTATCTCATATTTCATGAGTCTCAGCGCTTCTTGGCTGCCGCAGCCTGCTCCTGTCTCTTCTTCTCTGCTGTGGCTACAGTCCTTGCGTTAAGTAGATTCCAGAGCGGTCCTGTGATAAATACAGATGAATATCCGCCGCAGACTATACCTATCATAATCGGGAGTGCAAATTCTCTGATGGATGAAGTACCGAATACAAAGAGGCACAATACCATTACAAAGGTCGTTGCCGATGTAAATATGGTACGCGTCATAGTCTCAGCTATGGAAGTATTAACTATATGCGGAACGTCCGCACCATAGCCAGCGTTCTTCATATTGCGTCGTATTCTGTCGAATATGACTATGGTTGCATTTATAGAATAACCGACTATTGTAAGTATGCAGGCTATGAAGGTCGAGCCTACTGACCATTTGCATACGGCATAACAGGTAACGGTAACCATGACATCATGCAGAAGTGCGAGCACAGCCGATGATGCGAAATTGAGGTTCTTAAATCTGAACCATATATATATGAGCATAAATACAGCCGCAAGAGCAACTGCCTTGACTGCATCCATCTTCATCTCGTTGGATACACTTCCCGAGATATTCTCTGCAGTGATAAGCTCGGTATCTACTCCGAATTTGTCTGCAAGTGCCTGATTGAGCTTGTCTCTGCCGTCAGCATCAAGTGAAAGCGTCCTGATGAGCACCTCGTTGGTACCTGCGACCTTGGATATCTGCGGATTGGCATCGCCCGTTGCCTCTGTTACGACAGGTGCAACCTCGTCAGACAGATAATCTATATCGAGATCCTCATTGAAGGTAACATTTGATGAGGTACCTCCCTTGAAGTCAAGTCCGTAGTTGAACATATCGCCTGTATTGGCCTTGTTCATACCCATGAACACAAGTCCGCAAAGGATAACAGCAATGGATATCGCATAGAATATCTTGCTCTTGCCGACGAAATCAAAGGGCTTGTCCACCGGCTTCTTGGTGCCGAAGAATACAGGCTTGTTGAAGCCTAACCAATAGAAGGCATTTATGAGCCAGCGGCTTACAAAGAGTGCCGTGATCATGGACAATACGATACCGAGAGCAAGAGTCTGTGCGAAGCCCTTAACGGTACCTGTGCCCATGAGATATATAACGACAGCCGCGATAAGCGTAGTCACATTGCCGTCGACTATGGCTGAGAGCGCCTTGTAGAATCCGGCATGTATAGCCTCCTCTACGCTTTTCTTTAGTCCCAGCTCCTCCTTGATGCTCGTAAATATGATGACATTGGCATCTACCGCCATACCTACCGAGAGTATGATACCCGCGATGCCCGGCAGAGTAAGCGTTATCTCAAATGCGCTAAGGAGTATAACTATGACTCCGACATAGAGAGTCAGCGCTATGGACGCTGCAAGTCCTGCTATACGATATGCAAGCAGCATGATGAGCACTACTATTGCAAAGCCAATGACACCTGCCTTGAGTGAGAGGTCTATAGCCTGCTGTCCAAGTCTTGCTCCGACTAC
>CAVHZK010000021.1:0-6563 GCA_963640215.1 bacterium
ATCGCAGCGTCTTTTACTATAGTGTTCTTCATTACTTCTTGCTGCCTCCCTTTCCGAATGCCGTCGGGATAGTGTAACGCTCAAATATCGGCACAAGCAGGTTGCCGAGCAGGATTGAGTAGGATACACCCTCTGCAGACGGTGCAAATGTACGGATAACTCCGGTCATTATACCTAAGAAGATACCGTAAAGTATCTGTCCCTTGTGAGTAATCGGGCTCGTTACATAGTCATTTGCCATGAAGCATGCTCCGAAGAGTATGCCGCCCGACATAAGCTGCATGAGTACGAAGGTCGGATTGAAGCCGCCTGCTATGAACTCAAATACAGCAAAGGTAAGGAGGTATGAAGCCGGTATCTGTATGGTGATGACATTCTTATAGAGCATGTAAGCCACACCTATAAGTAAGCAGAGCACTGATACCTCACCGATGGTTCCCGCGTGGTTACCTATGAAGAGGTCGAACAGCGTGCCGTTGTAGCTACCTGCCTCTATCTGTGCCAGCGGAGTTGCGCTCGTAAGTGCATCAAAGCCTATCTTGGCACAAGAAAAATCATTCATAAGTCCTGCAAATGAGATGTGCAGGAAGCAGCGTCCTGCAAGAGCCGGGTTCATGAAGTTCGTGCCGAGTCCGCCGTAGAGCTGCTTAACTACTATGATTGAGAATGCAGCACCTACAACCGGTACCCAGAACGGAATCTGCGGCGGCATATTGAGCGAGAGTATCATACCCGTTACTACAGCCGACAGGTCTCCGATCGTTATCGGAAGGTGCATAGCCTTCTCATATAAATACTCGAAAAGTACCGAAGCAGCAACCGTGGTGAAGATAACTGCCAAGGATCTTATACCGAAATGATAGATGCCCCAGAGCGAGATAGGTATCATCGCTATAATGACATCCAGCATCTCCGTCTGTGTCGTCAGCTTGCTTCTGAAATGAGGCGAGGAAGACACATTAGGAATTTTCTTGATATCTGTATTTTCCATTATTCTTCTCCTCCTTATTTCTGCTCAGCTGCAGCCTTCTCGGCCTCAGCCTTCTTGGCTGCCTCTGCGGCCTGTCTTGCACGGCGCAGTGCATTTACCTCACGACGTCCCTGCTTGAAGTACTGTGTCAGGGGTCTCTTGGCGGGGCATATATATGAGCAGCTGCCGCACTCGATGCACTCTGCACCGTTAAGTGATTCAAGCTTCTCCCAATCTCTTGCCTCTACAGCCTTAGCCATAAGTACAGGAGTCAGGAATATCGGGCAGGCATCAACGCAGCGTCCGCATCTGATGCAGTGAGTCTGGATAGCCTCTGCCTCGGCAACCTCATCATGTGTGAATGCAAGGAGTGCTGCTGAGTTCTTGACTACCGGCACGTCAGTGCTGAACAAAGCCATACCCATCATAGGTCCGCCGCAGACGATCTTGGCCGGCTCTGTCTTAAAGCCGCCTACTGCCTCTGCTATACGTCCGTAGGTCACGCCGAGTCTAACTCTGACATTGGCAGGCTGTGCCACTGCATCACCGGAGATGGTGATAACCTTCTGCATAATAGGTGTGCTCTTAGCTACAGCATCATATATAGCTGCAAGTGTAGCAACGTTATCAACCACGCAGCCTGCATCTGCAGGAAGTACTGCTGAGTTGATGGAACGACCCGTGCAGGCATAAATGAGCTGACGCTCGCCTCCCTCGGGATACTTGGTCTTCATGCGTGTAACGCTTATACGCGGCTCGTCTGCACAGAGCTTCTCCATGGTCTCGATGGCATCGGGCTTATTTTCCTCGATAGCCACTATACCCTTGGCGTTAGGGAAGAGCTGCAGACATACCTTGATGCCTCCTATAATGCGCTCCGGCTCCTCTAACATAAGTCTGTGGTCATTGGTCAGCATAGGCTCACACTCTGAACCATTGGCAATAACATACTCGATAGCGTCGTCACTCTTGGGAGCTAACTTCACATGCGTCGGAAAGCCTGCACCTCCCATACCGATAATACCTGCATCCTTAACAATGCTGCGTATCTCATCCTTGGACAGCTTGGTGTAGTCTCTCTCTACTCCCACTCCCTCAGCTGTCTCGAACTTGCCGTCGCTCTCGATTACAATTGACTGAGCAAGCATACCCATGGTGATAAGTCTCTGCTCAATCGCCTTGACAGTACCCGAAACAGATGATGTTACAGCTGCGGAAATAAATCCGCCCGGCTCTGCAATCAGCTGACCTGCGAGTACATGGTCTCCTACCGACACTATCGGCTTGGATGGCGCTCCGAGTCCCTGGACCATCGGAAAAACGTAGTCTCCGTCGAACTCCGGAAGCAGCTGAATCGCACACTTTTCACTGAGCTCTTTGCCCTCGTAGGGATGGACGCCGCCTTTGAATGTAGCAAGGCCCATATTGTTGTATCCCCTTTCTTAAAACAGTTCTTAAAGATGTCCGCAAGAAAAACAAATCCTGCGCTCACATCTTATGTTTACACAGTTACAAAGAATTATAAACATCTGCTATGGCAAATTCAAGCAAAAATCATTTGCACGCAAACTTTTTGTTCAAATTGCATTTAATTAAGTACACTGCTGCCTGTGCCTAGCTTGTTCTAAACTTATAGTCACTTGTTAAATGTAAGATTATTCTTGAATACGTGCATAAAACGTGATACCTTATTAAAAATATTCATGACCGCTGACCCGTGCGTTCAGCGGTTCGTTTTGAATATGGTATAGGCACTGCGGAGAATTAAGCATTATGTATAAAAATTCATTATCAACCCGTCTTGACTCGCTGAATGGTGAATCTGCGTTCGGCATCTTGGCGAAAGCTAATAAATTGGAGGCTGAAGGAAGGCATATCGTCCACTGTGAGATAGGTCAGCCTGATTTCAAGACTCCCGAGCATATAGCTAAAGCTGCCTGTGACGCTATCTGCGGCGGTGTAACAGGCTACTCGCCTGCTCCCGGCTATCCCAAGCTCCGTCAGGCTATAGCCGACTTCTATATTAAGCACAAGCATGTAGCAACCAATATGAATGAGGTAGTGGTTGTTCCCGGCGGCAAGCCTGTGATGTTCTACACTATGCTCATGCTCGTAGATCCCGGCGATGAGGTCATTATCCCCGACCCCGGCTTTCCTATATATAATTCGTGTGTAAAATTTGCCGGTGGAGTACCGGTTCCGATTCCGCTCTTGGAGCGTAACGAATTCAGATACGACCTTGATTACTTAAGGGCAGCGATAACGCCTAAAACTAAGCTCATCATATTAAACAGCCCCTCCAATCCAACCGGAGGAGTGTTTGACGCTGCAGATCTGCGTGAGATTGCCGACCTGCTCAGAGACAGACCGGATATATACATACTCTCCGACGAGATATACGACCGACTGGTATATGATTCTGACATAGCGCCGTCCATCGCGGCTCTCGATGAATTTAAGGATCGTACCATCATACTTAACGGTTTCTCCAAGGCCTATGCCATGACAGGCTGGAGGCTCGGTTACGGCATTATGAATGAGGAGCTTGCAAGGAAAATGGAGCTGCTCATGATTAACTCCAACTCGTGCGCTGCTTCCTTTACCCAGATAGCAGCCATAGCGGCGCTCACCTCATCTCAGGAGCCGGTGGAGATGATGAAGAACTCGTTTAAGGAGAGACGCGATAACATGGTGTCTGCACTCTGTGCCATACCAGGCATGAGCTGCGTAAAGCCCAAGGGCGCCTTCTATGTATTCCCCAATATCAAATCCTACGGTCTGAGTAGCTCTGATTTCTGTGACAGGCTGCTCTGTGAGGCAGGCGTTGCAGCGGCATGGGGTTCTTCCTTTGGTACGCACGGCGAGGGATATATCAGACTGTCCTACGCCAACTCATCAGCTAATCTCAAGGAAGCTGTCGAGCGTATAGCTGATTTTACAGCCAAGCTGTGTTAAACTTTTAGTAAAATACTATTTTGACAGCTTGACATTTTAGTGTTGATAATGGTATATGTTTAGCATATGACAAGGGGGTCGCGGATGGGTAGCCATTTTGCGGCTTTTTCATTTTCATGATACTTGCACAAGTTAATAGCGGGGCAAAGGTCTTTTGACCCTTAAGTTCATCTTATTTTATAGAGAGGTAATTAGTGATGGGAAAACATACTGATTTTCTGTATCTGTCAGAGCCCGAGGTAATAGAGGCGGGCGTGTTGGATGCCAAGTTCTGCGTAGACAATGCAGAGGAGGTCTTCAGACTTATTGCAAAGGGTGACTATGTCATGGGCGGACCTAACCACAACAGCCACGGCATATATGTTACCTTCCCCAAGGATCCCGAGTTTGAGAATATGCCCAAGGACGGCCCGGATCGTCGTTTCGTAGCTATGCCGGCTTACCTTGGCGGACGTTTCGATATGGCAGGCTGCAAATGGTATGGTTCCAACGCGGCTAACAAGAATGTAGGACTTCCGAGAAGTATCCTTATGACTACTCTTAATGACAAGGATACCGGAGAACCGATCTGCTACATGAGCGGCAACCTTATCTCCGCAGCTCGTACCGGCGCTGTTCCGGGAGTAGGCGTTCGTCATCTTGCGCGTAAGGATTCGGAGATACTTACACTTATCGGATGCGGAGCTATCGGTAAATCCTCGCTCCAGAACATCATTGGCGAGATGCCTAACATCAAGAAGGTTATCTGTCACAACCATTCTGAGGCACGTGCAATTGCACTTGCTAAATATTGCACCGAGACCTACGGCGTAGAGGCCGTAGTTGAGAATGACCTTGAGACAGCAACACGTCAGGCAGATGTGCTCAACGTAGCTGCTTCACGTACGGCTCCGCTTATCTTCAAGCATGAGTGGATTAAGCCCGGCTGCACCATACTGGCTTCCGGTCCTCTTAACGGAGACGAGGAGTTCTGGATGCAGATGCAGATTGTATGGGATAACCACAAGCTGCACGAGGCTTATGTAGAGGACGCTATCACCTCCGGTGATAAGGAGGCCTTCTACAAGACCGTTATCGGCGGACCTGTATTCCATCTTATAGATGAAGGCAAGAAGCCGGCTCTCGACTCTCCTGAGTCCATCAACATCGGTGATGTTATCAACGGCACAAGAGTCGGACGTAAGAGCGACGACCAGATCATCTGCTTCATCGCCAGCGGTCAGGTAATATTCGATATTGCACTCGGACATGACCTCTATCAGAATGCCCTCAAGAAGGGACTTGGCACCAAGCTCCTCCTCTGGGACAGCCCGGCACAGGCAGACTGATACCAAACACGGTAAACTGCGGAGCAATCCGCATCAATCATAGTTTACAACTCCTAATCTATTTCAGTTTTTGGTAATACCGAAAACGGCAACGGCACCGCAACTCTCCAAGCGGTGCCGTTTGCATTGTGCGGCATAAGCACGATAGCCAGAGAGAGTGTACATTTATCAAGCTCGCTTGAATAAATGTACACTCTCTCTGGCGCGATGGGCATGTTTCATGCCCATCAGGCAAACTGCGCAGCAGTTTGCGAGTGCTGTGCCGCCGCTGTCGGTTTTCGTATTCAGCAAGAACCCCTATATCGACGAGCGCCGCAAGGCGCTTGGAGATATACCCCTCCGCCGTCCATAAACCTTCCAAGAATCGTAACTGAAAATTGCCCACACATCAAGCTTGCTTGAATGTATGGGCAATCCCTATATCAGTGTGAGTAATTATCCCTTACTGCGCGTTAAGCATCAGATATTAGAATACTTCTCTTCTCTCCACTGCTTAGCCTTCTTGAGGCTGCCGAGCTCCTTGAGCTTGGCATTGAACTCGTTGACCTCTTCGTCCTCCCAGCACATGCCGAGGCAGAGTGTATCGAGCCACTGCTCACGCATGGTAGCAAAGCCCATAGCATCTATGCAGCGGTTGATTGACTTCTTCTGGAGTGCCATTGCATTCCTCGGAACCTTGGCAAGATCCTTGGCAAAGGCCTTAACTGCCTCATCAAGCTCCTGATGCTTAAGCTCCGGCTGAGTCTTGGCATCATATTTATTCTCTGGGTCACATACGACACACTGATTGGCGATACCTATCTCAACTGCTGTCTTGCCGTCGTAGAACTTACCGGTAAGCAGATACTCACGGCACTTGCGCAGATTGATCATGTACGGCATAGCAAGGAAGGTAGCGCCCTGACCGAACTGAATCTCATTTACACCCATAGAAGCATCATCCGATACGATGCAGAAATCGCAGGCAAGAGCAATATCATGTGCACCGCCGTAGCAATAGCTGTGTACCTGAGCGATAGTAGGCTTGGTCATCTCCCAGATTTTCTTACGTGTACGATTACCATAAGCCTCGTATGCACGGCGCTGTGTCTCGTTGGTCTCCTTACCTACAGTGGTGCTAAGATCGAAGCCTGCTGAGAAGCATCTGCCTGCACCCTTGATAACTACTACCTTGATGTCATCCTCTGCCTCGAAATAATCGCAGGCATCAGCAAGTGCC
Organism: bacterium; assembly: GCA_963640215.1. Lineage (GTDB taxonomy): Bacteria > Bacillota > Clostridia > Lachnospirales > Lachnospiraceae > Avilachnospira. The sequence continues at coordinate 6,473 of CAVHZK010000021.1, forward strand.
GCATAGGTAGCGCGGTTGATACCATTCATCTTGTCAGGTCTGTTGATGATAATATAACCGATATATCCCTTTTTCTCACATAATACCAGCT
>CAVHZK010000022.1:0-23436 GCA_963640215.1 bacterium
GACAAAAAAACAAAGCCATACAAGGCTTTTAGCGATCTGGGGTGTCAAACTTCCGCGCAGGTTCCTTATACGGGGCTCTGCGTTTATTTTGACTTTACTGTTCTTGGTTGCGACGCCTTTTAATTAGTGTTACACTACACTGATGGTATTGCGTAAGCGCGGAGTAACATGTGGCTCGCACACATGCGGGCAAGGTTGTATACATTATGTCAAATTCAAGAAGAAAAAGGAGCCGCAGGTCAGGCGGCGGCAGTAATATAGTGTCGACGGCAGCATTGATAGTGATAGCTGTCTTGCTGCTTGTCTTTGTGTATTCCTATATAAGCAATAACAGTATCTTCGGTGTGTTCTCGAATCTTGCAGGCAGAAAGGACGCTGCGCAGACTGAAGCAACGGAGAGCGAGTCAGAGTCCGTAGATCTGTCGAATAATGAGACGGGGCTTATATTGGATGATAATGGCAAGCTCAAGCTTGTGCTGACCGAGAGCGAGTTGCTAGAGTACGAGCCAGAGCAGCTCATAGAGCTTGACGGTAAGACTCTGCTTGCCAACAGCTGGTACGAGGAGGACGGAGCTTTATATTATTTCGGTGAGGACGGATACGCATTGTCTGATTATAGCGAAAAAGCTATGCAATATCGCTTTGACACGGACTTTAAGCTCAGCTCTATCCGATATAATGACGCATACGTAGCTGACGCGGAGACTGGCAGCTCTGACTATCCTGGAGTGGTACAGACCAAGACTCTCTGGGCATTTTTAGACACTCAGAAGACACTCGGAGACCTCTGCGCCATCAAATACAAGAAGACTACAGAGTCATTTGCACATAGCCTCGGAGGAGACTCCATACCGCAGTATAGTTCGCGTTTTGCCATATCCATCGCGGATGGGTACATATATTATGCGGCATTCACTTCGGGAACAGACAAGCTCACAGAGTCTATAGCCAACAAGCTCTTCAGGATGAAGCCCGGCGCAGACTACAGGGAGGTAGGCGCGGAGGATATCCGAGGATATAAGCTTATCGAGGGGCAGGACGGCAGCACGTACGTCTACTATGATGACGGAAGCGGCATACATAAGGTCACGAGCTTCGTAAAGGATGAGAGCGTTGTCGTATTCTCAGAGGATGCCAACTATTATGTAGAGATAGCAGATGGCAAGGCTATGCTGATGATGGAGGGAGGCTACCCCGTTACCATGGAGTCCTCTGCATTCAAGGCAGGCAATTTCACATACGCGCTCAGCGCAGACGGCGAGATACAGTCGGTTGCGTCCAAGACCACAGTCAAGACCGGTGGTTATACTTATACGGCGGAAAACGGCGACTCCTTCGGCACTAAGAAGGCAAGGATATTGCGCAGTGCCAACGACAAGACAGAGGTTATATCCGCTGAGTTCGAGGGCAGTGTAGGCAACCTGCACTATGACTTTGCGTCCTCCAAGATAGTAGCCGAGTATATCGATAAGAATGGATCTGCGGGACTTATCACAGTGACGGCAGACGGCGACGTCGACATGATATATGATACGGAGGACTTGGGTTCGACCTGTACTCTATATTCGATACAGGACGGATATGCAGTCGTTAAGACAGCGGACAGTGCAGAGCCGTACAGGAAGGTCAAGATAGCGGCAAGCTATCCGATAGCAGTCGGCATAGATCCTATAGCTGTTTCTGAAAATGAATCGCAGGAGGGGGCATCAGAGGGCACAGCGTCTGAGAGCACTGCAGCCGCACAGTCGGGCTCGCACAAGAGCAGCACATCCGAAACCGCGGCTGCTCCCTCAAGCTCAGGCAGCAAGAGCAGTGCTGCTGAGAGCTCGTCCACAGGCATAGCCGAGGCTCCGTCGGAGACCAAGATCATCAATGATAATGTAGTCGAGAAGAAGGGACCCGGTGTCTCGTGATGGGCAGGATATATTGCCTCATGGGTAAATCCGCCTCCGGCAAGGACAGTATATACAGGAAATTAAGAGATATTGACCCGTCACTCAACAGCTATGTGATGTATACCACACGTCCTATGCGAGAGGGAGAGACTGACGGAGTAAGCTATAATTTCATTGACCTACAGCAGCTTAGAGCTGCCGAGGCAGACGGCAGGCTTATCGAATCGAGAACATACGAGACGGTCTATGGTCCGTGGACCTATGCAACTATTGACGACGGACAGCTTGATCTTCGGCGCGGCGATTATCTCGTGCCGGCAACCATAGAGTCGTATGAGGCACTTAAGTCCTACTATGGGGAGACCAAAGTCCTGCCTATATATATAGAGCTTGATGACGGCGAGAGGCTGTATAGAGCCGTAGAGCGCGAGAGAAAGGAGGCACAGCCAAAGTACAAGGAGCTGTGTCGTAGATTCATCGCAGACAGCAAGGATTTCTCCGAGGACAAGCTCTGTAAGGCAGGTATTACACGCAGATTCGTAAATGACGATTTAGAGCGCTGCGTGCGTGAGATAGCTGCGTTCATACACGACACACAGGAGAATATACCTTAGTATGCGAGCAACAAGCCTCTTGTTAGCATAGCTATGGCGGTAGCGACCAGTCGCCAGAGCTTCATCAGAGGGAGCCTGTACAATACGACCGGAAGATACACAGAGGTACATGGATAATAACGGATTTAATAAAATAATCGGCAATGAGCTCATCAAAAATCAGCTTAAGTCAGCCATCAAGACGGGCAGCATCAGACATTCCTATATGCTGGTCGGCGAAAAAGGCATGGGCAAGAAGACGATGGCTGAGGCATTTTTATTGGAGCTATTCTGTAAGGAAGAGGACGAGAGCAGACGCCCGTGCTTAAGCTGTCCGGAATGCAAGAAGATACTCTCAGGCAATCATCCGGACGTCATCTATATAACTCACGAGAAACCCGCGCTGATAAGCGTTGACGAGGTACGCGAGCAGCTCATAGATACCATAGACATCAAGCCCTATGAGGGAGGCTATAAGGTATATGTCATGCCGGAAGCCGACAAGATGAATGTGCAGGCTCAAAATGCCATACTCAAGACCTTGGAGGAGCCGCCGGAGTATGCAGTCATATTGCTGCTCGTAAATGACGAGAGGAAACTCCTTGATACGGTGAAATCACGAGTCATACGCGAGAACTTAAGGCCGCTCACCGACAAGGTCATCAAGGAATACCTAAGCGAGAGACTGCACAAATCATCCGATATGACGGATATATGCGTCGCATTTTCCAAGGGAAACTTGGGACGCGCCATCGAGCTAAGCGAGAGCGAGAGCTTCTTAGAGTGGTATCAACGTATAATGAAGATACTCAAGAACCTCAGCAAGATGGACAGCACGGATATGCACATAGAGATATCCAAGCTTCTGTCGGAGTGTCCGGATGTAAATGAAGCACTTGATCTGTTGGAGCTGTGGTACAGAGACCTGACTATGTACACGGTCACGAAGGATATAAATTCGCTTGTATTTAAGGGCGAGAGGAAGGCACTTATGAATGCGGCATCCTTAAGTTCTTATGACGGCATACAGCTTATATTTGGCGCAATAGACAAATGCAGACAGAGGATAGCGGCAAATGTCAGCCCCGAGCTCGCCTTGGAGCTACTGATGCTCAGCATGAAGGAAAATTAAGGTAGAAATATGTCAAAAGCAGTAGGAATAAGATTCAGACAGGCGGGCAAGGTATATCATTTTGATCCCGGTGAGCTGGAGCTTAAATTAAGAGACAAGGTTATAGTCGAGACCTCGAGGGGTATAGAATACGGCGAGGTGGCAAGCGTCGAGGAAGACTTCAGGGACAGATCTCCGCAGCCACTCAAGAAAATCATAAGGAAGGCAACACCCGAGGACACAGCCAAGATGGAGGAGAACTGCGTCAAGGAGAAAGCGGCAATAAGGACGTGTAAGGACCTGATAAACAAGCACGGACTTGATATGAAGCTTATCGCCTGCGAGTACACCTTGGATAATACCAAGATGCTCTTTTATTTTACGGCAGACGGAAGAGTGGATTTCCGCGAGCTGGTCAAGGATCTGGCAGGCACCTTCCATACTCGTATAGAGCTAAGACAGGTCGGAGTCAGAGACGAGACCAAGATACTCGGAGGATACGGCTCCTGTGGCAGACCGCTGTGCTGCCACAGCTATCTGTGCGATTTTGCACCGGTATCCATCAAGATGGCCAAGAGACAGAATCTGTCACTTAATACAGCCAAGATATCAGGTGTATGCGGCAGGCTGATGTGCTGCCTCAGAAACGAGGAAGAGGTATACGAGGAGCTTAACAAGATACTGCCGTCAAACGGAGACTATGCGACGACTCCGGACGGACTTAGGGGCACGGTAAGCGCTGTCAATATACTAAAGCAGCGTGTGAAGGTTATAGTCGACCTACCTAACGACGAAAAGGAAGTAAGAGATTACGCCGCGAGCGAGATTAAGTTCAGGAGCCGCCGCAAGGCTAAGCAGCGTGACGATGACAACAAGGAGCTCAAGGAGCTTGCTGAGTTAGAGGAAAAGGACAAGGCAGAACAATCCGGGATAGATGATTGAGTACAGAGGCGAGATCATATTAAAGGAAGATGAGCGCATAGACGACCTTGAACGAAACGGCTACGGCATCATACAGCGAAGCGGTGGTTTTTGCTTCGGTATGGATGCTGTGCTCTTAAGCGGATTTGCCACTGTCAAGGCTGGGGGCATAGCTGTGGATCTTGGCACAGGCACAGGTGTGATACCCATACTCTTGGAGGCCAAGACCAAGGGGCGTGAGTTCTACGGTGTAGAGATACAGTCGGATGTAGCTGATATGGCAGAACGCTCCGTGAAGCTCAACGCGCTCACGGACAAGGTACACATAGTCTGCGGAGATATAAGGGATATAGTCGAAGACCATATAAATTGCAGCGCCTCGATATTCAAGTCTCTCTGCGGCAGGGCAGATACCGTGACGAGTAATCCGCCGTACATGAAGCTTGGAGACGGATTGACCAATCCGGATGACACCAAACTTATATCGAGGCATGAGCTGTGTTGCACGCTAAGTGACGTATGTAGGGCTGCGGCAAAGCTGCTTAAGCAGGGCGGGCATTTCTATATGGTGCATCGCCCCTTAAGACTTGCAGAGATTATGACCGAGCTAAGGGCGGCAGGCTTAGAGCCAAAGCGCATCAAGCCGGTATACCCATATATAGACAGAGAGGCCAATATGATACTCATAGACTCAGTCAAGGGTGGCGCAGCGGAGTGCCGCATGGAGAAGCCTCTCGTCATATATAAGGAGCCAGGGGTCTACAACGACGAGATATATGATATATACGGGTATTAGCAGCAGAGGAAGGCATGAACGACGCTAAAATCGGACATTTATATATAACGGCGACTCCGATAGGTAATCTCGGTGATATGACGCCGCGTGCCGTAGAGGTGCTGAAGGAAGCTGACCTCATAGCTGCCGAGGATACGCGCAATTCTATAAAGCTGCTTAATTATTTCGATATAAAGACACCGATGACGAGCTACCACGAATACAATCGCTACGACAAGGCGTACGAGTTGGTGGCGAAGATGCTTGACGGAGCGGATGTGGCTGTCATAACTGATGCCGGTACGCCCTGCATATCGGATCCGGGTGAGGTACTGGTGCAGAAATGTATCGAGGCTGGCATAGAGGTAAGCTCGATACCGGGAGCATCCGCCGTGATAACAGCGCTTACGCTGTCCGGATTTACGACAAGACGTTTCGTGTTCGAGGGCTTTCTGCCGCCAAGACAGAAGAAACGTGAGCGCAATGCTGCCATAGAGCGCATCAAGGACGAGACAGGCACGATAGTGCTCTACGAGGCACCGCATAGACTTATTGAGACGCTCGGTGAGCTGTCGGAGGTGCTCGGTCGGGACAGACGCATTGCACTCTGCCGTGAGATGACCAAGAAGCATGAGGAAGTCATACGGACGACCATAGGAGAGGCTATAGCGCTCGAACCAAGGGGCGAATATGTCTTGGTCATAGAGGGCAAGACGCTTGAGGCACTTAATGAGGAGCGACAGGCGGAATACAAGGATATGAGCCTTGCAGAGCATGTGGGTATGTATATGAGGGGCGGCTTAGACAAAAAGTCTGCGATGAAGGCAGTCGCCAAGGACAGAGGACTGTCACGGCGCGAGGTATATAATGCGCTTGAGCACGATTAAGCATAACCCACGCTGATTTTACGGCGATACAACGCAAACCTTAAGTCATTCGTAATGACTTGAAGGGGAAAATCGTTTATAATGAGACGCGCAAAACATGAAAACATTTCAGGAGGAATTTACCTTGAAGAAGATTGCAAATATTGTATTGATGACAGCTGCGGCAGCGGCTTTGCTTGCAGGATGCTCGCCGTCAACCATTACCAATGAGGAGACATCTTTCATACCGGATGGTGCGGTTATAGCTTCCGAGGCTGAGACCACATGGACTCTGCCCGAGACCAAGGAATATGTTATACCGGAAAATGCGCCAACAGGAGAGGCAGGCGGTCCGGGAGCGATGGAGACAACAGCTGTCGATTATTCCTCGTATCCCAAGGACAAGCAGCCGGTGGCAGCAGAGCCCGGAGATGAGAACAAGACGCTCATTATACTCTATCGTCAGACGGATCTTGGACTTGAGCAGGACTTCGATGCAGTGGATACCTGTGATGCAGCTTCACTTATAGAGGCACTTGCCAAGAATGGCGCATTCAAGGAAGGCTCCAAGGTAACAGATTTCACGGTAGACGACGACAAGGTGGGACACCTTACACTCGACAAGTTAGATATTTACGGTACGCGCGACGAGGAAGTAGTAGTCGCAGGTATCGCCAATACATTTATAGACAATTTGCAGCTTAAGGCTCTTGAGCTTAAGGCAGGCGACAAGGACTACGGAGTATTGGAATTTAATTCGGAGTATTGATTACACGGGGACATTAGCTTAGATGAGAAAGACAGCGGAGAACAAGCCATATTATATGACCACGGCGATAGCATATACCTCCGGTAAGCCGCATATAGGCAATACCTATGAGATAGTGCTTGCCGATGCCATAGCCAGATACAAGAGAGAACAGGGCTATGACGTCAGATTCATGACGGGCACGGACGAGCATGGTCAGAAGATAGAGGACAAGGCTACAGCAGCAGGCATTACGCCCAAGGAGTACGTAGACAAGGTGTCCTCGCAGATAAGGGAGATATGGGATCTGATGAACACCTCATATGACAAGTTCATCAGGACGACGGACGGCTTCCACGAGAAGCAGGTTCAGGCTATGTTCAAGAAGCTGTACGAGCAGGGCGATATCTACAAGGGACATTATGAGGGCTGGTATTGCACTCCCTGCGAGTCATTCTGGACAGACTCACAGCTCAAGGACGGATGCTGTCCTGACTGTGGCAGACCTGTACAGAAGGCAAGAGAAGAGGCGTATTTCTTCAAGATGAGTAAGTATGCCGACAGACTTATAGAGCATATCAATACTCACCCGGAGTTCATACAGCCGGTATCAAGAAAGAATGAGATGATGAATAATTTCCTGCTGCCGGGACTGCAGGATCTGTGCGTATCAAGGACTTCATTTACCTGGGGCATACCTGTAGACTTTGATCCCAAGCATGTAGTCTATGTGTGGCTCGATGCGCTGTCCAACTATGCGACAGGACTCGGCTACAACATAGCCGGACTCCCTGAGGACGAGGCAGCAGCCTATGCCAACGGCAAGTACGGAAGTGCTGAGGCAAGCGATGCAGGCAGAGAGGCATTTGGTAAATATTGGCCCGCAGATCTCCATCTTATCGGCAAGGATATAATCAGATTCCATACCATTTACTGGCCGATATTCCTTATGGCGCTCGGGCTTCCGCTGTCCAAGCAGGTATTCGGTCATCCGTGGCTCCTCATGGCGGATGGCAAGATGAGTAAGTCCAAGGGCAATGTGCTCTATGCCGATGATTTAGTCAAGGTGTTCGGCGTGGATGCGGTCAGATATTTCGTGCTGCACGAGATGCCCTTTGACAATGACGGAAGCATAAGCTGGGAGCTCATGTCGGAGCGGTATAATTCGGATCTTGCAAATGTGCTCGGCAATCTGGTATCGCGTACCATATCCATGAGCAACAAATACTTCGGCGGCATAGTCGAAAATAACGATGCGGCAGAGGAGCCGGACGAGGAGCTTATAGACACCATACTCTCGTGCGTAGATACGGTAGACGCCAAGATGGGTGAGCACAGAGTTGCTGACGCATTGACGGCTATATTCAATATATTCCGCCGCTGCAACAAGTACATAGATGAGACCATGCCTTGGGCACTGGCTAAGGACGAGAGCCAAGCTGAGAGACTTAAGACCGTACTCTACAATCTCACCGAGGGCATAACCATAGGCGCATCGCTGCTCTATAGCTTCATGCCGGATACGGCAGAGACCATATTGAAGGAGCTCAATACCGAGAAGCGCGCATTTGCAGAGATGGACACCTTCGGACTCTATCCCAACGGCAACAAGGTGACGACAGAGCCGCAGATATTGTTTGCAAGGATGGACGAGAAGACTCTCAAGGAGAAGGCGGCAGAGTTCATGCAGCCTGTTAAGGAAGAGACCAAGGAACAGGGCGCAGGCAGTGAGAATGAGACTGACGGTAAGGCGGCAGCAGCTATCACACACAAGCCCAATATACAGTATGACGACTTTGCCAAGTTAGAGTTCAGGGTCGGTGAGGTTATAGCTTGCGAGGAGGTACCAAAGTCCAAGAAGCTCCTAAAGGAGACCATAAGGATAGGCGGTGAGACGCGCACCATACTCTCCGGCATCAAGAAGTGGTACAAGCCCGAGGACATGGTAGGCAAGAAGGTCATGGTCGTGTGCAACTTAGAGCCAAGACAGATAGCAGGCGAGATGTCGCAGGGCATGATCATAGCCGCAGAGGATGAGAGCGGTGAGCTTATCTCTCTTATGACACCGGACAACACGGATATGCCTTCAGGCAGCGAGATATGCTGAGATGCCATCCAAGACAGTCAGACTAAAATTCAACAAACGACGCATTAGCGGGTTTACAGGCAATCAGTTAAAAATGATTGCCTTTATACTTATGCTCTGCGATCACATCGGCTACATGCTGATAGAAAACGGCGTGCTGTACGGGCAGAATCCCTTATACTGGAGTCTTGCACTCCAGACCGAGACAGGACAGCGCTGGTATATGCTGGCACAGGGACTGAGATTCTTGGGGAGACTGTCATTTCCGATATTTGCATTTCTGACTGCGGAAGGATACGCACATACACAAAATGTCTGGCGGTATATATTGAGACTCGCGGTATTTGCAGCCATAAGCGAGGTGCCGTTTGATCTCGCGGTAAAGGGCGTCATATATTATCCCGAGTATCAGAATGTAATGATTACTTTGCTGCTCGGAGTGCTGGGACTGTGGCTTGCAGATAAGCTAGGTAAGAAAAGTGCGATATTGCAATGCCTTATATATGCTGCTTTCTGCGGTTTCGCCTATCTTGCCAGATCGGATTACGGTGCGGTCGGTGTCTTGCTCATAATCGTCATGTACCGTTTCAGGCACGACAAGAAGCTCAGCACGATAATAGGTGCACTTATCTCAGCTGCAGAGAGCCTAAGCTACAGCGGCGTGGCGGCGCTCGCCTATGGTCCTATATGGCTATACAACGGCAGACGCGGAGAGCTCCCTATGAGGTATTTCTTCTATATAGGATATCCGGCACACCTCCTGCTGTTTTGGGCGTTGGTGTATTTTGCTAATAAATGAGGAATTAAGATGATATTTGACACGCATACACATTATGATGATGAAGTATATGATGCTGACAGAGATGAACTGATGAGGAAGGTGCTTCCTGCAGGCAATATCGGCATGATATGCAACATCGGAAATGATATGAAGGGCGCGAGGGATACGGCGGCAATGGCGGCAAAGTATCCCAATGTATACGGAGCTATAGGCGTGCATCCGGACGAGGTCGGCGCATTAAATGAGGATTTATTTGCAGAGATAAAGGAGCTAGCCAAGGCGGACAAGATAGTGGCAATCGGCGAGACCGGGCTTGACTATCACGGCTTTGACAACTTTCCGGACAAGCCCGACAGGGAGACTCAGCAGTATTGGTTTAAGAGGCAGCTGGAGTTAGCGCACGAGCTGAAGCTCCCAGTAGTCATACATTCGAGAAATGCGGCGCAGGATACATTAGAGATCCTAGAGGAGTACCACGACAGAGGACTCATCGAGGGCGCAGTTATACATTGCTATTCATACAGCAAGGAGCTCGCACAGACCTATATAGATATGGGCTTCTACATAGGCGTGGGCGGGGTGCTCACCTATGACGGACAGAAGAAGCTCACCAAGGTGGTAGAGATGCTCCCCATGGACAGGATACTCTTGGAGACAGACTGCCCCTATCTCACACCAGTGCCTGTAAGAGCACCCGGAGAACGCAACCTATCGACCTATCTTACCTACGTTGTAGACAAGATAGCCCAGATAAAAGGCGTAAGTCCAGAAGACATAGAGATCGCCACCTGGGCAAATGCCCACAGGTTCTATGCCATTGACAAGCAAGACCAAACTTAATATACTTGAAATGCGTCGGGGTCTCATGCGATGGGAATCTGTGAACCGTGTCAGGGTAGGAATACAGCAGCACTAAGCAGACACTCTCATGTGCCATGAAACACCCCGACGTTCGTGTATACGCGCCAAGCAGCACTGTAAGCAGAGGTAAGCACACCGGAATGCTTGCATTCCGGTGTGCTTACTCTGATTACAACACGGCGTAAGCCGTGGCCATGACCGCAGCGCAAGCGGCGGTCATGGGTGCTGCTTGGCGGCACAGGCGGTACACTGCATAAGCTGCAGTATTGTTAAAAGTGACCGCACAACATCGACCGAAGCGCAAGCGGAGGGAGATGTGCACAGCGGTCACGTATCCAGTCGCACTTACCCCAATCACAACACGGCGCAAGCCGCACCCCCCCACCATGAAAGACCTCATCCATCCCCACAACACCATACAATTCCTTAAAGCCCACGGCATCAGCGCCAAGAAGCGCTATGGGCAGAATTTCCTGATAGATGAGCGCGTACTATCACGTATTATTGACGGCGCAGCAATCACCAAGAATGATTTCGTGTTAGAGATAGGTCCCGGTATAGGCACACTGACGCAGGCACTCTGCGAGGCAGCAGGAAATGTGACAGCTGTTGAGTTAGACCGAGACATGCTGCCCCTGTTAGATGAAAACCTCGCAGACTGTGATAATTACAAGCTCATCAACGATGACATATTGAATGTAGACCTTGAGTCCGTCATCACAGACGGCGGACGTGATCGCGAGCACAGCAAAATTGTCGCCAATCTGCCGTATTACATAACTACACCGATAATCATGAAGCTCTTGGAGAGCCGCCTGCCGATAAGCTCAGTCACTGTCATGGTGCAGAAAGAGGTCGCAGACAGGATGCAGGCAGAGCCCGGCACAAAGGACTATGGCGCTTTGAGTCTCGCAGTGCGCTATTATGCCAAAGCTGATATAATAGCCAAGGTCCCGCCAAACTGCTTTACCCCGCGTCCCGGAGTAGACTCAGCAGTCGTAAGCTTGAAATGCTGTGCAAAGCCGCCGGTAGAGCCGGATGACGATATATACATGTTCAGACTCATCAAGGCGGCATTTGCACAGAGACGTAAGACTCTTGCCAACGCGCTGAAGAACGACAACTCGCTTAAGCTTACGCGTGAAGGCGTCGAGTCTGCATTAAGGGAGCTTGGGCTTGATGAAAATATAAGAGGCGAGAGATTGTCGCTCGCAGACTTTGCAAGACTCAGTGACAAGTTAGGTGGAATATCGACATGAAGATATGCGGATTGACAGAGAGGACACTGACAGATTATCCGGGACATACAGCCTGCACCGTATTTACGGGAGGCTGCAATTTCAGATGCCCGTACTGCAATCAGAGAAAGCTATGGGACGACAGTGCAGAGCCAGTCATAAGCGAGGATGATTTCTTCAGATTCTTAGACAAAGAGGCTGCGGCGCGGCGCCTTGACAGCGTGGTGATAAGCGGGGGAGAGCCGACTCTTAATGCAGAGCTGCCGGATTTCATAAGGCATATCAAGGGGTATTATGGCTTCAAGGTCAAGCTGTGCACCAACGCGTCCAATATCACCATGATAGATGAGTTTCTCTGCGAGGGCATGATAGATTATATCGCCATGGATATCAAGGCGGGACACAAGGCCTTTAAGAGGATAGCCGGAGTGGAGCCCAAGGAGGAGATTGCAGAGAGCGTGCACGGGTGCCTTGATCTCTTTGAGGGCAAATTCGAGGGATTGCCGCTCTTTCCCTATGAATTCAGGACGACGGTAGTCGGAGGGCTCTATACAGAGGATGATTTCCGTGAGTTAGGCGAGCTGCTGCACGGCATAAGGCGATATGTATTGCAATATTATAGGCCCTGTGAGCAAGAGTCACATATCAATTTCCGCACGCCTACCCGTGAGGAGATGCTTCGCGCAAAGGAGATAATAGCGCCCCACGTCGGAGAGGTCGTCATAAGACATCTCAGCATGAGTTAGAGTGGGATATCAGGGTAAACAACCATGCCTGCGTGTTTGCAGGCGCCACATACTCTAAAAGTGACGGATTGCTACGCGCTGGCGCGTTTCCGCAATCTTCAAAATTCAAGCTCATCAAGTCTCAGAGCGCTGACTTGCGCTGTCTCAAGCTTAGTACACCTATAGTCCATGAGACGACTCACGAGTGCGGTCAGGTGACGCTCGCTTGCAGCTTGCAGGCAAAAGTCGAGCGCCGTCTTATCAAGGAGCGACTCCGTCATGAGGACATCGATCCAGTCATCATTTGCAGGAAGAAAGGCAAGGTCTGCAACGAGCATGATATTACGCCTTAGGTGCGCCTTATACATGACGGCGGACGCATCCGAGAGCCAAGCCGGACATTTAAGCCGCGCGATGGCTATATCAGCCGCAAGCTCAACATCATCTGCAACAGCCTTGCGAAATAGGCTGTCATATTCCCTAACGAGTAAGCCGTTCTGCCGCACACATTCGCGGTAGCTAAAGCCCGATCCCTCTATCTTGATATGAAAGGTCTGCGCACGCGGGTCAGAGATGGAATTGTCATTGTAGGCAGGGAACACCAGACAAAGCTCGGTGTGCGCTTCATCCTTAAAATGAAAGCTTACCCTCATCCTGCGGTCGCTGTCCTCAAGTATCCTGTGCACAAGCTCGCTGTGTTCAAGACTAAGCGTAACATCTATCTCGCTGACTCCCGAGCAGGTCCGAAGCGCTCCGTCGTAATAGTCGCTCACACTGTCGCTAAGTGTGAGCTTGACAAGGTCAGGGCAAAAGTAAAATGCAAATGCCTTGATGCACAGGACACTCTCCGGCAGTGTTACCTCGCTAAGCCCCGCATTGGCATCACTGAAAGCCTGCTTACCTATGGACAGGACAGGCAGTCCATCTATCGCAGACGGTACACAGAGCCGTCTCTCGCTGCCGCTGTATCCAGTTATCTCTATACCCTTTTTATCCTTAAGCTCTATGCTTGTATATGTGTAGGCCATTTTTCTTTCTCAATATGCGCAAGGAATACCTTAGCACAGGAAAATTGATGCCGGCAAGCCTGTCGAAAAGCTTGGCAATTTTGAACTTCTTCTATGCTGCGGTACACAGACTGAGCATAGCTTGCTCATTGCTGTGAACTATCGCAATCCCTAAGCTTTTATGTTAGTATACATTTATATGAAATACAATTCAGTACATGAAAAATATATGGCTGCAGCGATGCGGGAGGCCAAGAAGGCGGAGGCATTAAACGAGGTGCCTATAGGCTGCGTTATCGTGCGTGACGGAAGGATTATAGCACGCGGATATAACAAGCGCATCACCGACGGCAATGTGCTCTCACATGCCGAGATTAGCGCCATAGGTAAGGCCTGCCGCAGGACCGGAGACTGGAGACTTGAGGAGTGCGAGCTCTATGTTACCTTGGAGCCGTGTCCTATGTGCGCCGGTGCGATAGTACAGGCACGCATACCCAAGGTATATATCGGCACCATGAATCCCAAGGCGGGCTGCGCGGGTTCTGTCATGGATATGTTTCATACCGATGGTCTTAATCACAGAGTTGAGACCGAGGTAGGAGTATTGGGCGAGGAATGCAGCAGGATGCTCAAGGATTTCTTCAGGGCGCTTCGCAAGGCACATCCCAAGAAGATAAAATACAAGGCAAATGAGCTACAGACAGGAGCTTGAACAGCTCGGCAATAAAATATTAAACACATCCAAGACTGAGCTGCTGCTCTCCATGCGCTTCATGGCGAGCGCGTTGGACAGCCTTGATTACTGCATGGATCTTACGACGAGGACGGTCGGCACGGATGCGGTATTTATCCGCTTTAATCCGGAGTATCTGATGCAGCTATATCTTGCGAAGCCCGTCATGCTGAATAGATTGTATGTGCATATATTGCTGCATTGTATATTCCGCCACATGTTCGGATATGAGGATAGGGAGGACAAGGAATTATACGACCTCTGCGCTGATATCACGGTGGAGGCTCTTATAGACGGCATGGAGTATAAGGCGGTAGAGAGCACACATTCGGATTTCAGGAGCGAGTGGTACGACAGACTTAACAGCGAGATAAAGGTGCTGACAGCCGAGAGACTGTACAAGTACTTTACGGAGCATCCGCCAAGCTACGATGAGTATGTGAAGCTCAAGGCAGAATTCACCAAGGACGACCATAGCTTCTGGGAGCGCTTAGAGGATAATGAGGATGAGTCAGGCAAGTCGCAAAAGCCTCAGGACAGTCAGCCGCCGGGAGAACCGCCGCAGTCTCCTGATACAGCTCCGCCTCAGAGTGACGAAGCTAAGCTAAGCGAGGATTCAGCACCGCCCAAGACACACCGTGTGGCTAAGTTACCCAAGGAGTTAGAGGAGGAGTGGAAGAAACGCGCAGATCGCATGAAGGTCGAGATGGAGGCCTCGGGGCATGAGGCGTCCGATGAAGCTGGCAGTCTGCTGCGTACACTAAAAGTTGTGCAGCAACACCGCAAAAGCTACAAGGACTTCTTGAAGCGCTTCGCCCTGATGCGCGAGGAGACCAAGATTGATCCGGATTCATTTGACTACGGATTCTATCAGTACGGCTTGGAGATATACGGCAATATCCCTCTTGTCGAGGAAAATGAATACAGGGAAGCGCGTAAGATTAAGACCTTGGTTATAGCCATAGATACGAGCGCGTCCTGTCAGGACAGACTGGTGCAGAGATTTCTTAACGAAACCGCAGATATATTGTCGAGACAGGAGTCATTTTTCGCTAAATCTGATATACTTATCATAGAGTGCGATGACAGAGTGCAGGAGGAGATATACTTAAAGGATCCCAAGGAGCTACAGCGCTACGCAGACGGATTTAAGCTGCGCGGCGGATACGGCACGGACTTTAGACCTGTATTTAAGCGCATAGAGGAGTTACGGCACGCAGGGAAGCTTGATAGCCTTAAAGGCATGATGTATTTTACGGACGGGTACGGCACATTTCCGGAGAGCAAGCCCGCGTGGGACACCGCGATAGTACTGTTCGGAGACGAGGCAGAGGACGAGAGTAAGCTTCCAGACTGGGCGTACAAGCTGTATCTTATAGATTGAGATTCAAGGATTTGAGGTATGCTTCGCTTTTGTCACACAATCTAATAGGGTATCAATGGATTGAAAGTTGCTAAAGTACATCAGTGCACAGCAATCAAATATATGAAAGGGAAAACTCGTATGAAAAGTCACAAAAAAGCAGCAGTAACGGTGCTCAGCGCGGCGCTAATCATGGCACAGGCATTTAGTTCATTTGCATTTTACCAGACGCCTGAGAGCAAGAAGGGACTCCTGATCTCGCAGCAGGAGATGTTCAGCGACATACAGGCGCTCGGAGTCAAGCAGGTAATATGTAATTTAAGCACGGCGCAGGCTGTAAATTCATTTCAGGTGCTGGCGAGTGATTGTAAGAGAAACAACATCATGCTTACCATGATATTGATAAACAGTCCCAATTCAAGGATCAAGGCACTGCTGCCGGTAAGCTCGCTTGTGGACGGAGTCGGATGCTACGCATTTAACGTATTGACCTCAGAGGGCGAGCAGGCAGTACGAGCTTATGCGCGTGAGGTTGCGTCATATTATGCCAACACTGTATCCAACTGGGTCATCGGCAATGAGGTAAATGACGGTCATTCTTGGGATTACAACGGCATAAGCGATATAGACCAGCACGCCGCAAGCTACGCCAAGACCTTCCGTATATTCTACGAGGAGATTAAAAAAGCCAATCCGGAGGCGAGAGTCTTCATCCCGTTTGATATGCGCTGGAGAGCTGCGGCAGCGGATCCGCTTACATATACGGTCAGCGATTATCTGCCGAGACTTAACGAGCTCTTAAAGGATACTGAGTATGGTATAGCTTGGCATCCGTATCCGGTTCACTTCTTTACGAAGCCCGAGTTCTTGGACGATGACGGCATCACGGACGATCCGAATACCACGCCCAATATCAACATGAAGAATCTCCATGTGCTCACAGATTATCTGCAACGCAGCGAGATGCTCACACCGAGCGGAGCAGTAAGACGCGTTATACTTACAGAGCAGGGCTATACGTCCGCATGTGAAAATGGAGAGGAGCGTCAGGCAGCAGCTATTACGGCAGCTTACAATATAGCCAAGGAGAATCCTTATGTAGACGGCTTCTACCTTACCCGTCAGGTCGATGCACAGGCTCAGACGGCAGTAGGCGGAGCCTTCGGCCTGTGGACACGTGATGAGTCTGCGTCAAGAGATGAGATGCCGCTGTCCAAGAAAAAGGCGTGGTATGCATATCAGGCGCTCAACTAAAGACAGAAAGCCGTCACTTTTAGAGTATGTGGTGTCTACAAATACGTAGGCATGTGGGTTTACTATGAATATCAGGGAAGCCAAGGAAGAGGTTAAGAATATAGTGAGGGCGTATCTTGCCAAGGATGAGGCGGGTATGCCTTGCATAGCCGAGGAGCACCAGAGACCGGTGCTGCTCATGGGACCTCCCGGTATAGGCAAGACTGCCATCGTAGAGCAGATAGCATCAGAGCTCAATATAAACTTGGTATCCTATACGATAACTCATCACACGAGACAGTCGGCGATAGGATTGCCGAGCATAGTGCACAGGCGCTTTGATGGCGAAGATTATGCTGTCACGGAATATACCATGAGTGAAATTATCGCCTCGGTATATGAGCAGATAGAGTGCTCCGGCATCAGGGAAGGCATACTCTTCCTTGATGAGATTAATTGCGTATCGGAGACGCTCGCGCCAACCATGCTGCAGTTTCTGCAATACAAGACCTTCGGCACGCACAAGGTGCCGGACGGCTTCATTATAGTGACGGCAGGTAATCCGCCGGAATACAACAATTCCGTACGCGAATTTGACATAGTCACGCTCGATAGACTTAGACGCATAGACATAGAGGCTGATTATACTGCATTCAAGGAATATGCCTACCGGGTAAAGCTACATGGCGCAATAATGGCATATCTCGACATACGCAAGGATCGCTTCTATGAGGTTCATGCCGATACAGAACGCAAGAGCTTCGTCACAGCCAGAGGCTGGGAGGATCTGTCCGAGGCACTTAAGACCTACGAGAGCTTGAAGCTGCCTATAAGCGAATCACTTATGGCACAGTATCTCCAAGACGAGGAGACGGCATCGGATTTTGCTCTGTATTATGAGTTATATAAGAAATATGCCGATCTCTACCGCATACCCGAGATACTCGCAGGCACTGCCGAGATAGATGACAAGCTTAAGAGGGCTCCGTTTGATGAGAAATTATCGCTTATAGGACTGCTTACAGACAGCTTAAATGCGGAGTTTAGGGCATATAGGGACGAGCAGGCAGCAGGAGAGCTGCTGTTAGATAAGCTAAAGAAATACGGCACAAGGCTTAAGGCTGCGCAGGAGGAAGCTGCGGTAGCACAAACAGCAGCCATCCTTGATTCTATTATCGCCGAGGAGGTAGACAAGCGTGCTCGTCTTAAGAAAGCAAATATGCTGACCCGCGAGGCAGAGAGCGACAGCCTGCGGGTGGAGTCTATCCTCAAGGGCTATGCAGCTAAGCTTAAGACAATCACGTCGGCACGAGATGCATTTGCATACGTGAAAGACGAGTTTAATAAGGCGGAGGAGCTTAGGCAGCAGCACATCAAGGTGACAGACGCTCACCTTACGAATGTGTTTGCGGCGCTCAATCAGGCATTCGGACAGGGGCAGGAATTGGTATTATTCCTGTCGGAGCTTAATGCCGGATACTTTAGTCTTAAATTCATCAATGAATGTGGCAATGAGAGTTATTACGAGCATAACAAGATCCTCCTGCTCAAAGACAGAAATGACAGCCTGCGTCGAGAGATACTTAGGTTCACGGAGTGATGGTGGCATAGTTAGACAGCAGTCACGGACATAGGCATTGCATTAGCGCTCGCTCAAGATAAGCTCGAACTCTAACTCGCGATATTCGCTGTTGACTGAGCCGCGCATGAGCTTGACCGTAGTCGATACTCCGGGCTTGAGACTGCCCAATATGCGGGAGAGAGAGGCAAGGTCTGCAACGCTGCGCTCTGATACTGCGGTTATAACATCGCCGTGACGTATGCCGGCAGTATAGGCAGGACTGCCGTTTACCACATCGGATACATAGACCCCGTCCGGTACATTGCTGTACCTCATATCGAAGCTCACATCCATGCCGATTATGCCGAGAGCTGCCTTCTTGCTGCCTGCCATCAGCGAATTGATGGTGCGCTCAAGCGAGTTTACACCGACTATGCGGGCGTAGTTAGAACGAGCAGCTGCATTATAGGTTGATACGGGCGACGCAAGACCCAATAGAGCGCCGTCATAATCAATGACAAAGGTGCCCTTGGAGACATCGTCTGCCACGTCCGTATAGAATACATATTGGCTGCAATCCACACCGGGCTCTGCATCAGAGATATATCCGATAAAGCCAAATGAACATGAATTGATGATGCCGAGAGGTGCGCCGACAGCTATAACTGCCTTGCCGGCAGTAAGTGCGGACACATCGCCGTATTCTACAGCCTTGATTGAATCAAGAGTGTCGGGGCTGATACCATCTACGGCAGAAACGGCAACAATTGATATGCCATCAGTTGCGGAGCTCTGCTTGAGATAAGCATCTGCCGAGCTGCCATTGGCAAAGCTTACCTTGACAGTCCTGTCGGCAGCGTCAAGGTAGGGCGTAAGTATCAGGATCTCCTTGTCATCGGTGCTCAGTATTATGCCGGCATAGGTTTCCGTGCTCTCAAGCTCTGAGTCAAACCAGGTATTGGATTGCGATGTTACGTTTACGGCGACGAGGGAGTCCGAGACCTTAGCCGCCGCCTCCGGCATGAGAGACAGTATCTGCGACTTATACTCCTCGTCAGCGGAGGCTATGGGGTAGGGCGAGTTGATGCTGTAATTATTTACTTCAGACCCGTCTTGGGAGAGGGCATCGGGGCTGTCCGGGACTGCCGGATTGGCGGCGGTGCCAGTGTCAGCAGTATCAGCGGCATCGGTAGCGCCGGGCGCTGAGGTAAGCGCAGTATCGGTATCGACATTTCCTGCATCATTGCTATCGGTACTTTTGTCTTCTGATAGACCATCCTGCTCTGCACCTATAGCCTCGGCGGACTCCTTGACCACGCGGGCGTGCAGCGCATTGATTGCGTCATCAGTGTATTCCAGACTCAAGCCTGCCGCGACGCCGAAGACAATTCCGCAGACAGCGGCAATCACGGTATAACGAAGTAAGCGGCGCGGAGTAAGACGCCTGCCGGTAACGGTTTCATTTATTAACTTTTTCTTGGTGTTGTCTTCCATTGTAGTAGTTTTTTATATATAGTAGGAGGGGTGCAAAAGTACGGATTGCTCCGCGCTTACGCACTCTCGCAATCCTCAAATGACAGTGTATTCCCGCGCACAAGCACGCAGCCTGCTTTTGTATCCGTCAACACTTTTTAGAGTATATCATGTTTCGATCGATTTATTCAAAATTTACATTTGCATATTTGTTGTTTGCATTGACGGGCTTTCTGACGATAGCTTTATTTTCGGACAGATTGACCTACAATTATCTCGTGCGCAACAATGCAGACAGACTCTACAATGAGGCGGTCTATATGGCGCGCAGCTATGAGCAGAGCAGCTATTACCGGGGCGACATCAACGCACCGGTGCAGAGCGATACGCAGTTGGTGGCGAATTTCATAGGCGCAAGTATCTGGATAAGTGATGCCAACGGCCGCATTATATTGGACTCGGAGGACCAGTTCACTGGCAAGCTCATAGACGGCTTCAATCCCGCTGCCGACAGCTCCAACTATGTCTCTGGCAACTATCACGGACTGTTCGACAGGGAGATGCTGAGCGTGGAGGCGTCCATCAATCACAATTATACGCCAATAGGATATATCATCATACACTATCCTATGTCTGAGGTGCTCTCATCTAAGAATGACATACTGGATATAGTCTATATAACCGCGATAATCATATTTGCATTATCCTTTATCATACTGCTGATATTTACTTTCTATGTGTACATGCCGCTGAGGTCGATAAGCCGCGCTGCCAAGGAATACGCGGACGGCAACCTTACCTATAGGATGACTCATCATTTTGCGCACGATGAGTTAGGCAGACTTGCAGCAACCCTCGAGCTTATGGCGGACGATTTGTCCAACTCCGAGAAGACGCAGCGTGAATTTATCGCCAATGTGTCGCATGATTTTCGCTCGCCGCTCACCTCCATCAGAGGCTATCTCGAGGCGATGGCAGACGGCACCATACCGCCAGAGAAAAGCGGGACCTATATGCGCAGGATTATTACGGAGACCGAGCGCCTAAGTAAGCTCACGCAGGACATGCTCACACTTAGCTCCATAGACCGAAGCACTGTGTTAAACCGCGTCGATTTCGATATCAACGAGCTGATACGTTCAGCCTGCAATACTTATGAAAATGCGTGTGCCGCCAAGAACATCAGCTTCGCACTGACCTTCGAGGACGAGGCGGAGTACGTGTACGCAGATCCCGACAGGATACAGCAGGTGCTCTACAATCTATTGGATAACGCCATCAAATTCTCCGAGAGAGATGCGCAGATATATGTATCCACCATACATAAAGGCAGGAAAATATTTATCTCGGTCAAGGATACGGGCATAGGCATACCCAAGGACTCAATCAAGAAGATATGGGACAGATTTTACAAGAGCGACATATCGAGAGGTCGCGACAAGACCGGCACAGGACTCGGCCTGAGTATAGTGCGGGAAATAATACAGGCGCACGGCGAGACGATAGATGTAGTGTCGACTGAGGGCGCAGGAAGTGAATTTGTATTCTCACTGCCGATGAGCGAGGCGGAGTCAGACTGATGATAGCTAAAAATGTCGAATTTGAGACGCGGATAACAGACCTAAGCGATGACGGAGCCGGTATAGGCAAGACTGACGGATATACTTGGTTTATCAAGGACGCAATCATAGGCGATAGAGTCAGGGCAGCAGCAACCAAGGTGGGTAAGAGCTACGGGTACGCAAGACTCATAAGCGTGATAGAGCCGTCGGATGCCCGCGTTGAACCGCCCTGCCCCATAGCGAGGCAGTGCGGAGGCTGTCAGATCCAGCAGATGGAGTACAAGGCTCAGCTGCATTTTAAGGAAAATAAAGTAAGAAATGATATAGTACGCATCGGAGGCTTTGAGAACGAACTCATAGATGGCTGCTTCGAGCCTATAATAGGCATGGATGAGCCCTTCAGATACCGCAACAAAGCCATATATCCGATAGGACGGGGCAGAGACGGACGCATCATTGCCGGCTTCTACGCGGGACGCACCCACAGTATCATCGAGTGCGAGGACTGCCTGCTGGGATATGCCGATAACCGAGCGGTGCTCGATGCGATTATCTTGTTCATGGAGGAGCAGGGCATAGAACCGTACAATGAAGAGACGCATAGCGGTGTGGTGCGTCATGTGCTCATACGCAAGGGGCATTACAGCGGCGAGCTCATGGTCTGCATTATAGTTAATGCAGAGGAGCTCAAGCAGGCGGCACTGCTATGCGAGAGACTGAAAGCCGTCTGCCCGGGACTTAAGTCCTTCACTGTAAATGTCAATCGCAGGCGTACCAATGTCATCATGGGCGACAAGCTCATCAATATCTATGGTCCGGGCTACATCGAGGACGTGATACATGCTCCCGACGGAACGGGAGTCAGATTCAAGATATCGCCGTATTCCTTCTTTCAGGTTAATTCAATTCAGACGGAGCATCTGTATGGCACGGCATTGGAATATGCAGGTCTGACAGGCACAGAGCGTGTGTGGGATCTGTACTGCGGGGTCGGCACCATATCGCTGTTCCTTGCGCGCTACGCAGCCAAGGTCTATGGCGTAGAGCTCATACCTGCGGCAATAGATAATGCGCGTGAAAATGCCGCCACAAACGGCATCACCAACGCCGAATTCTTCGTAGGCAAAGCAGAGGAGGTGCTGCCCGACTGGTATGAGAGAGAATATCTGACAAGCGGCGAGTCCATAGACGTGATCGTAGTTGACCCACCGCGTAAAGGCTGCGACGAAAATTGCCTAAGGACCATGGCCAACATAGCACCCAAGCGCATAGTCTATGTCTCCTGCAATCCCGCTACCCTGTCCCGCGACCTGAAGTTCCTCTGTCAAAATGGTTATAAGTTGGAACGCATACGCCCCGTGGATATGTTCCCACAGACAGGGCATGTGGAGACGGTAGTATTGATGTCTAAGGTACAGAATTAAATAACGAGAAAAGGCTTGAAATCAAGGCATTTCCGAGTGTTCGGACAGTTCTTTAAGGACTGCCCGGATGCTCGGATTTTTGCTGTGTGGGAATATATCAACTGGGTGGATTTTGGGGTTGAGTGGACGGGATGAAAATGGGGCTTGCGAGTGGACAGGATGGATATTTTCGGAGGGTTGAGGAGAGGGGATGGATGTAGAAAAAGCTGACCACAAAAATGACACATAGGGTGATCAGCTTTGCATTAAAGCATGAAATCACTCGTGATTTCCACCTGATTCCACCTGATTTCATATCGTGTATAATTGTGAAGATATAACTAAAATAAAAGAGATATTCACTAATGCTTGCGAAAATACTTCATTTCTGTTATACTTCAAAATTAAGGAGGCTGAGTTGTAACCCGAGGTGCCATTTTGTAAGACGAGATGCAACTTTTGTAAACGAAATGCGACCTGTTCAGCGTAGCTATTTTTGTG
>CAVHZK010000023.1:0-4761 GCA_963640215.1 bacterium
CTCAAATGTATGAATACATAGCCAGTTTTCGTAAGAAAACTGAGCGGGTATGAATGTGCGCGAGCAATGAGGAAGAAGCCGAAGCTTGCTTAGGCTTCTGACGAATGCCGCGGCACAAGCGCAACGAAGTGGAGCTTGTCATTTGAGGATTGCGAGAGCGCGCCAGCGCGTAGCAATCCGTGACTTTTAGAGTATGTGGCGCCTGCAAACACGCAGGCATGGTTGTTTACTTTCTGCTATGTACTGTCTGTAAATGTGTCTAAATGTACATCTCTCCATGATATGCCGTCACAATGACGCATCTGTGGCGTTCGTTGCACACAGTTCACACCCGTCGATGATTATACCATAAACAGCCCTGCTCTTACAAACCTTGACAGTTCCTACTACTACAAGCCTTGACGGCTCAGACTGTCTCATTTTTCTTGTCGCGCTGCATGAGCTCCTTAACCGTCCCGAGCACGTCCTTGCCGCCGTTTACTATGTCATTGACCGCGCGGCATATCGGAAGCTCAACATTATAGCGCTCGGCAAGCTTCAGCACGGGCGGTATAGCATTTATACCCTCGACCACCATGCCGACATTGGCCTTGGCATCCTCCGCACCATAGCCCTGCCCGATGAAAAATCCTGCCCTGTTGTTGCGTGAATGTTTGCTCGTAGCAGTCACTATTAAGTCTCCCATGCCTGCAAGTCCGTAAAAGGTCTCTCGGCGGCAGTCCATGGCCAGCCCCAGTCTCGTCATCTCGGCAAGTCCGCGCGTTATAAGCGCCGCCCGTGAATTATCTCCAAAGCCCAAACCGCGGCAGATGCCGGATGCCAGAGCTATGACATTCTTAATTGCTCCGCAGAGCTCAACGCCCTTCATATCGTCGTTGGTGTACACTCTCATGTATTCATTCATAAATACATCCTGCACAAGCTTCGCTGCCTCGATATCATAGGATGCCGATACTATGCTGCTCGGGAGGCATTTTACGACCTCCTCCGCATGGGTTGGTCCGCTCAGAGCTACTGTCCGCACCGTCTTACCTACGCTGTGCAGCTCATCCTCGATGACCTCTGTGAGATTCATAAGTGTCTCAAGCTCTATGCCCTTAGATACGCTCACTATAATCTGCCCGTCGCGAATGATGCCTGCTGCAGCCCTCATGGTAGCACGCACATTGACAGATGGCACGGCAACTATCAATATGTCCTTGTCGTTGCACAGCCGACTTAGCTCATGCTCGTATATGATGCTCTCAGGCAGTATACAGTCCAGTCTCGGATATTTACGTGTACTCCTGTATTCATCCAACTTCTCCGAGTGGTAAGTCCATACGCTTACCTCTTCCTTGTTCTCGCACAGAAGCTTGGCGAGCGCCATCCCCCAGCTTCCGGCTCCTAATATACCTATCTTCATTTATCTCCCAAAGTATTTACAGCTGCTCATTTTCCTGACTTGGCGTTTTTTCTCATTAGCCTCAGTGAATACGCTCTCCAGCAAAGGTGCACGATAAATGCAGCCAATATCGCGCATAATATATACAGCACTATAACTATATCATTCGGTATTATATGTGCCAGCTCATTAAATACTATCTGATTGACATAATAATGCGGATTGATATAGAACATATCAACTACGCCATAGCGGTCAAGTCCGAGATTGAGCGCCTCCGCTGCCGCGCATAGTATAAGGAACATGACCGTGCACGGAAGGAAATCCCACACAGCTACTCTGCCGCTCTTTGCAAGCATAAGTCCCGAATATATACCCACTCCCGCTATCACTATGTGCCATACATAAGAATGAATCGTGAGCGGAGCGAAGCCGTAATGCAAGCCTGAGGTATCAAGGAAGGTCACCACTCCGGACATCAGGGTGTAATCAGCTAAGAATAAGATACACGCCCTGCGTATAGCTCTGATGTATTGTACTCTTGCCGATATACCTATCAATATACAGAGATACATAGGCATGGAACACAGCTGAAACGGTATATAGCTCCATTGGTACATTCCGTCATTCAAGACAAAGGTAAGCGTGAGCTGTTTCCATAGCTCGCTTGCCATGAGCAGTAAGCCGATAGTGAGGTAAATCCTGTCTTGTTTTTCTGTCTCAGTCGAAGTATCCGTACGCGTCACTCTTTTATTCCGATAAAAGCTCCTGAATTGCCACGTTTTTCACCCATTCTCCTGTGTGAGAAGAACATGTCCTCTCTCTCATAGGTGCACAATCCCGAGACTGTGATGTTATCGCGACTCACTCCGGCGTTTGTCAATATACGCACATTGACAGCCCTCTGGTCGAGGAGATATTTACCGTTATCCTGCGGCTTAAGCATGGGTCCAGTTCCATTGCAGGCACTAAAGGAGGTGAGGCTTCCGTATCTTGCTATAAACTCTGCAGCGACCTCTCCGCCTACCTCGTAGCAGGAACCGCATATACAGGGGCCTATCACAGCCACTATATCCTTGGGGTCCGTACCGTACTCATCTTGCATAGCCTCTACGGCATGTGCCGCAATCTGCCCTGCCGTGCCCTTCCAGCCCGAATGAACCATTGCTACGGCACGTTTTACCGGGTCTGCGAGGAATACCGGCGTGCAGTCGGCATGTGAGGTAGTAAGCATTATGCCGGGCACATTTGTAATCAAGGCATCGGCATCCGGATACAGACGCTCTCGTGTTACGCCTCTACCCGCATCTGCTCCTGTTACGCACCGCACATCCGTGGTATGTGTCTGGTATGCCGCCGTAATATCAGATGGAGAGCAGTCAAAGTACTCAGCAATCCTGCGGTAATTCTCATCTACGTCTTCCTTGATATCTCCTCTGATATACGAGAGATTGAGGCTGGCAAAGTATCCCTTGCTTACCCCACCCGTCCTGAGTGCAAAGCCATGCTTAACAAACCCAAGCTCATCCAATGCGGTGTACGTCGCGCAGGATACAGTCCCATGCGTAACAATGTGTTCATCTGCTGTACTGTATGCGGTCATTTCTTCTTTCATGTATCGTCCTTTAATAATTAAAGCGGAGGCGTATCCGCAATGCGCTGTTGTAAGTGCGACAGCGCGTAGCAATCCGTGACTTTTAGAGTATGTGGCGCCTGCAAACACGCAGGTATGATGGTTTACATACGTACAAGTACCGCTCTAAGTAACGCCGAGAAACGCTCTGCTGAGAGTGCAGCGGTGCGTGATACCTCGCCCTCGGACAGCTTGCAGCCGGTCACTCCTGCAGCCATATTTGTCATAAGCGCAAGGCCTATAGCCTTCATTCCAGCATGCGCTGCCACAGTCATCTCCGGCACCGTACTCATGCCTACAGCATCAGCTCCCAATATTCTCGCAGCTCTGACCTCAGCCGGAGTCTCGTAGGACGGACCAGGGAAGTACATATATACTCCCTCCCTAAGCGTCATATTTAATTTCTTTGCTTCTTCCTTGGCTATGGTGCGATATTCAGCCGCATAAACATCGGTCATGTCATTAAAGCGCGGTCCGAACTCAGCGATATTCTGCCCGTTGAGAGGTCCAAAGCCAACGAGTCTGATATGATCCTTTATCAGCATAAGGTCGCCTATAGACCACTCCGTATTAACACAGCCTGCTGCATTGGTGACTACAACCTTGTCCGCTCCCACAAGCTTCATTACCCTCACGGGATATGCCGCCTCTTCCATGCTGTAGCCCTCATAGCAATGAAGCCTGCCCTGCATCACGGCAACCTTCTTGCCGCACAGGCTGCCGCATACGAATCTGCCTGCGTGATCCGGCGCCGTTGATGTCTTGAAGTGAGGTATCTCACCATAGGGGATGTATATCGGCTCCTCAACCTCGTCAGCCATAGCTCCGAGTCCCGAGCCTAATATAATCAATATCTCCGGTGTAAAACCGTTAAGTCTGGATTTAATTGCTTCTGCACTTTCCTGATAATGTGTGTATTTGTAGGTCATGTTGTTCTCCTCTTGATACTGATACCAAGTGCACAGATTGTCTCGCATACAGGTTTGCCGCCAATCTCTGCCCTTTGGTTCTTGGTATCACAAGTATACCTTACGCATACAAAAAAATCGAGCGCATACGCGCTCGATTTTATATGAAGTATGTTTTATTTATGGATTTTATTTAGCTGCCTTGATTGCCTTTACAGACTCGATAAGCATCGGAACAACCTTGAAGAGGTCGCCTACGATACCATAGTCTGCAATCTCAAACATAGGAGCTGATGGGTTGGTGTTGACAGCTATGATGCACTCTGAATCCTGCATGCCTGCCTTGTGCTGGATAGCACCGGAAATACCGAGGGCAATGTATACCTTAGGATGTACAGTCTTACCTGTCTGTCCAACCTGATGGTCAGCTGAGAGCCAACCTGAGTCAACCGTTACACGAGAGCCGCCGAGTACTCCGCCGAGCTCGTCTGCAAGCTGCTGACCAAGTGCAATACCGCCCTCAACGTCCTTGGCGATACCACGACCTACGGATACGATGTAATCAGCGCCGATAAGGTCAACAAGCTTCTTGGCTGCCTTCTCTACTGCAAGGATCTCTGTCTCGAAATCAGCCTCTGTGAGTGAGAACTCAGGTCTGATTATCTCAGCAGCATCTGCTGTAGCCTGATTGAACGGAGCCTTCTTCATAACACCTGGACGAACCGTTGCCATAGCGGGACGGAAACGTGGGCAGATGATGGTAGCCATAAGATGTCCGCCGAATGCAGGACGAGTCATCTTAAGGTCATGAGAAACATCATGCTTAGCACCCATAA
>CAVHZK010000024.1:0-747 GCA_963640215.1 bacterium
GACAAAAAAACAAAGCCATACAAGGCTTTTAGCGATCTGGGGTGTCAAACTTCCGGGACATTTTTAGACGTCCGCACCCCCACTTCAGTTTAGATAACCGCGGATTGCGGCATCCTTGACACTGCTGCCTATATTTATTATAATTTTAACAATCATGGCCGTGCTGCTTGGGACAGGCAGCTGCGGGTCGGATACGGGTGGGCATTACATGAGCAATATAAATGACGATAAATACATTTCCAAGCATATAGTAAGACGACTTCCGAGGTATTTCAGATTCCTGGGGGAGCTTGCCGATAAGGGCGTGGAGCGCATATCCAGTACCGATCTCTCCAAGCTTATGAATGTTACTGCCTCGCAGATACGACAGGACCTCAACAAGTTCGGCGGTTTCGGACAGCAGGGCTACGGATACAATGTCAATTACCTGCACAAGGAGATAGGCAGGATCTTAGGCATTGATGCGCCGCACAAGGTGATCATGATAGGTGCCGGCAACCTGTGCTCAGCCATCATGCACTACAGGAGCTTCCCAAGATATGGCTTCCATATCGTGGCGGCTTTTGATGTATGCCCGGAGAAGATAGGCAAGGATATAAACGGCGTCAGGATACGTTCCATGGATGAGCTGGAGCGCTATATCAACCTCAACAAGGTAGACATTGCAGTGCTCACGGTTCCAACCTCGAGTGCCTTGGAGGTATTCGACAGGCTCGGCAAGACGAGTATCAAGGGTATATGGAATTT
>CAVHZK010000024.1:757-14537 GCA_963640215.1 bacterium
CATGTGGATATAGAGATGCCCAACAATATCAAGGTTGAAAATGTGCATCTGTCGGAGAGCCTCATGATACTCAGCTACAACATAGCGGATGCGGAAAGACAATAAGGTTATATCACCATGATATACGGCATCGGCAACGACATTATAGAGCTTAAGCGGGTGACGGATGCCTGCGGGAGCGAGTCATTTGTAACAAGGATATATACCGATAACGAACGTCGGGAAGCCTCGGAGCATGAGAAGAGGCTTGTCGGCGATTTTGCTGTCAAGGAAGCTGTAGCCAAGGCGCTCGGCACGGGCTTTGCGGGCTGTGCTCCGAGGGACATAGAGGTCTTAAGAGATAGTAGCGGTAAGCCCTATGTTGTATTGCTTGGCGGGGCACGTGATATAGCAGAGCGGGAGCACATAACGAGAGTACACGTATCCATCAGTGATACAGATGACTGGGTAAGTGCCATAGCTGTCTGTGAGACGGCTGATACGGAAGACTGATACAGATAACAGCAGGATGAATATATACAATACACATGAGAGAAGCACCGCCGTCATAGACCTCGGAGCTATCAGACATAATCTCGGGGAGTTCAAGCGACTCGAGGCAGAGCATGGCATGGACACAGGGCGTATACTCTGCTCGGTGAAGGCCAATGCCTATGGACATGGCGCTGTGCAGGTCGCAAGGGCTATAGAGGAGCTGACAGATTATCTCGGAGTCGCTTGCATAGATGAGGGCGTGGAGCTAAGGAAGGCTGGCATACATAAGCCTATACTCCTGCTCGGAGCAGCATTGCCGGATGATTTTGATGCGGCTGTGAGCCATGATATCACACTCACTATATTCGATATCGAGAGGGCAAGGGAGCTTGACCGCTCTGCCTTAGAGGCAGGCAGGAGAGTCAAGGCGCATATCGCAGTGGATACCGGTATGTCGCGCATAGGTCTAAGACCAGATGAGTTAGGACTCGAGACAGTAAGACAGATAGAGGCACTTAAGCATATCGATATCACAGGTGTATTTACGCATTTTGCCACGGCAGACGAGGCGGACAAGACGGGAGCTAAGGAAGCACTTGAGAGATTTAAGCATTTCAAGGAGCTCTGCATTGCGGAGGGCTTGGAGTTAGGCCTGTGGCACTGCGCCAATACTGCCGCTGTCATAGACGATATAGGACTCGGTACAGATATGGATATGGCGCGCTGCGGCATAGGTATCTACGGACTCTACCCGTCGGACGAGGTGCGCAGGGAGCGTATCAAGCTTGTACCGGCGCTGAAGTGGTACAGCTGTCTGTCCTATGTGAAGAGGATAGAGGCGCATACCTCGGTAAGCTATGGATATAATTATACTGCAGAGCGGGACATGCTTATCGGTACTGTGGCCTGCGGGTATGCGGACGGATATCCGCGCATACTTTCAACGCGCGGTGCGGAGGTAATCATCAGAGGCAGGCGCTGTCCCATCATAGGCAATATCTGCATGGATCAGATGATGGTCGATCTCACCAATGCGCCGGATGCCGCGATAGGAGACCGGGTCGTGCTCATCGGCGACGCTGAGGACTCATGGGAAGGTGCAGGATGCAAGACGCAGTCAGACAATGTACAGGCGGGTAATGCTGATGCCGATGACACAAGTGTAGGAACGGTAGACCGCTTGCAGTCAGCTAAGGTCGATGCAGCTGCGGAGCCTGTGACCGCAGATGAACTTGCAGCTAGGTGCGGTACCATCAGCTATGAGATAATCTGCGGCCTAAGCGCAAGGACGAAGCGCAGATATGTCGGGAGATAGTAAGTTACTTGAGTGACGATAGCAGGATGCGGCGGGCTGCAGGCAACGATATGCAGACAACAAGCAAGCTGACCTGTACTGTGAGTCTGATTTACTGCAATCTGCAGATATAACAAGAGAAAAAATAGAAAATACATATAAAAAAGAGGGATTACTTATGTCAGGACATTCAAAATTTGCCAACATTCGCGCAAGGAAAGAGAAGAACGATGCAGCCAAAGGCAAGATCTATACCATCATAGGACGTGAGATCGCCATAGCGGTCAAGGAGGGCGGTCCTGATCCCAACAACAACTTCAAGCTGAAATTCGTTATACAGAAGGCCAAGGCTGCCAATATGCCCAATGATACTATAGAGAGAGGCATCAAGAAGGCAGCAGGCGGCGGAGACGGAGCTGATTATCAGCAGCTTAGATACGAGGGCTATGGAGTCGGCGGAGTTGCTATCATAGTTGACACGCTTACAGACAACAAGAACCGTACGGCTGCCAATGTTAAGTCAGCATTTTCCAAGGGAAATGGTTCTCTCGGTACGCCTAACTCAGTCGCATTTATGTTCGACAACAAGGGTCAGATAATCATAGACCGTGAGGAGTACGAGGGCAGCGCTGACGATCTGATGATGATAGCACTTGACGCCGGTGCAGAGGATCTGAAGGAGGAGACAGACAGCTTCGAGATAATCACCGATCCGGCTGATTTTGATGCTGTGCGCGAGGCTCTGGATGCGGCAGGAGTGCCTGTAGCTGATGCTAGTGTCGCTATGATCCCGCAGAATACCGTATCTGTGACGGATGAGGATATGGTCAAGAATCTGCGCCGCACCTTGGATCTCTTGGACGAGGATGACGATGTACAGCAGTATTATACCAACTGGGAAGAGGAATAAGACAGAGTCTATAGTGGACAAAATACCTTTTTGATCCCTATATCATATTGTATTTCAACTCGCCTCGGATATATACCCGGCATAAGGACTGGTGTAAGGCATAGACGGCTTGGACTTAAAGCTAAGGAAAAAAATATATGGCGTATGACGGCATAGCGGTAGCTGCCGCAGTACATGAATTAAATAACAGGCTGCTCATGGGCAGCATCACGAAAGTAGCTCAACCCGAAAAGGACGAGCTGCTTTTGACGATTAAATGCAACAGACAGCAGCTGAGACTCACTATCTCTGCCAATGCTGCCAATCCGATAGTCTGTATCAGAGATGAAAATGCGCTCTCCCCGGTGACTGCGCCCAATTTCTGTATGGCGCTTAGGAAGCACATAGGCGGAGGCCGTATAAAGGCTATATTTCAGCCCTCAGCTGATTTCTCGGCTAAGAGCGGCGCAGGATGTGCGTCGATAGGCTATGCAGGCGGAGCACAGGAGACAGCAGAGCCTAAGCTAAAAGAGTCAGAGATAATGGAGCCCAAGGCAGCAGAACCGGCAATGTACAGTGACACATCAGATACAGCTGAGAGCTTTGCCAAGTATAAGGGTCTTGAACGTATCATAGTCTTCGTGATAGAGCACTTAGACGAGATGGGGGACCTAAGCGAGAAGTACCTCATAGCCGAGATAATGGGTAAGCACAGCAACATTATCCTGACGAAACAGGATCTCACCATCATAGACTCAATCAAGCATATATCGCATATAACAAGTTCAGTCAGAGAGGTATTGCCGGGACGAGGCTATTTCATACCCGAGACCGAGAAGAAGGCCAACCCGCTTAGACTGTATAAGGATAAGACTGCATTTACAGCACTGATAAGCGCGGCACCGGTACTGCCCATATATAAGAAAATATACATGTCTGTGACGGGGTTCAGCCCTACTATGTCGGAGGAGCTATTGTACAGGGCGAAGGTGTCGTCCGATATCCCAAGCAATGAGCTTGACGGCGAGCAGACGGAACGACTCTTTAACGAATTTACCGCTCTGATGGGGGATGTTGACGCAGGGAACTTCGAGCCCTGTATCATCTATGAGGGGAGCCGCATATCGGAGTTTTCCGGAGTGAGGCTTAAGTCCCTCGAGGGCGGAGACTTTAAGACCGAATATCATGAGAGCATGTCGGAGGTCATCAGCCTCTTCTATGACAAGAAGGACAAGCAGAACCGCATCAACTCGAAATCCGAGGACATAAGGCATGTTATCAAGACGCTTAAGGAGCGCACGGTCAAGAAACAGGAGCTCTTAGAGAGACAGTATGACGATACGGATAAGCGAGATAAGTATCGTGTCTACGGCGAGCTGCTTAATACCTACGGCTACTCGCTTAAGGGCGGCGAGGAGAGCATAGAGTGCGAGAATTATTATGACGAGGGACGCCTGATAAGGATACCTCTTGATAAGCAGCTTACGGCAGCGGAAAATGCCAAGAGGTATTTTGATAAATATCAGAAGCTTAAGCGCACGAGAGAGGCTGTGAGCGAGCAGTTAGAGGAGTGCAGTAGAGTGCTCTGGCACCTTGATTCAATAGCGGATGCGCTGTCTTTGTGCGAGAGTGAGGCGGATCTAAATGAGCTTAGACGAGAGATGAGCGAGAGCGGATATATAGGCCGCCATGTTCATGCGGCAGGCTCCAAGAAGGACAGACGCGCTGAGGCTAAGTCCAAGCCGCTCCACTTTGTGTCAAGCGACGGCATAGATATATATGTCGGACGGAATAATTATCAGAATGAGGAGCTCGATTTTAAGCTTGCAGACAATAACGACTGGTGGTTTCATGCCAAGAATATACCGGGCTCGCATGTCATAGCAAAGACTGGCAACATTGAGCTTCCTGATCAGACCTGTCTCGAGGCTGCTGCTCTTGCCGCATACTATTCCAAGGCGGGCAAGGATGCAGTGGATGCTGCCGGCAATATCAAGAAGGTAGAGGTCGATTACGTCAGAAAGAGAGAGCTGAAACGTGTGCCGGGGGCGGCGCCGGGCTTCGTCATCTACCATACAAATTATTCGATAATGATTGAACCAAAGCCCTCTATTTAGTATAATAAAATGAAAATTTTGCGGGGTATAAGGCATTGAGTGATTTACATCATCCGTTTACCAGAGATAAGGGTATGCTGGTAGTTATATCGGGATTCTCGGGTTCAGGCAAGGGCACGCTTATGAAGGGGCTCACGGAGAACTACGACTACTATTCATTGTCCATATCGGCGACTACGAGAGCGCCGAGACAGGGCGAGGTGGAAGGCAGGGAGTATTTCTTCGTGGATAAGGAGCGCTTCCTCCAGATGATACAAAACGGCGAGCTGCTTGAGTACGCGCGCTATGTGGATAACTACTACGGCACACCGAAGTCCTACGTTGAGCAGGAGCTTGCGAAGGGCAAGGACGTCATACTTGAGATAGAGATGCAGGGAGCCTTGAAGATCAAGGCCAGATATCCGGACAGCGTATTAGTCTTCATCACGCCGCCGTCTGTGGAGGAGCTGGTGCGCAGACTCAGGAACCGCGGCACGGAGTCAGAGGAGCTTATCTGTAAGCGCCTCGAGAAGGCAGCCATGGAGGCAGAGGGCATAGAGGCCTACGACTATATACTTGTAAATGATAATCTCGAGAAGACTGTGAAGCATCTTAATTACCTGATACAGGATCAGCATATGAGAGTCTCTAACCAGATAAAGTTCCTTGAGGAGATACGAGGACAGCTCAGAGCTAATTATGCTTCGATGAATAAGTAACACAGTAACAACCATGCCTGCGTACTTGCAGGCGCCAAATACTCTAAAAGTCACGGATTGCTACGCGCTTTAAGCGCTATAGCAACGCTTTCAAGAAGGTAGGTATAGATACATGGCAATGTTATATCCGACATACAGAGACGTTATTGAGGCCGTCAACAAGACCAGCGAGGACGGCAAGCCCATAGTAGAGAGCAGGTATTCAGTGGTCGTGGCAGCAGCAAAGCGCGCACGCCAGATAGTTGACGGAAGTCCCGTGACCTGCGACACTCACGGCGACGAGAAGGCACTTACCCTTGCGATAGATGAGTTGGATGAGGGTACAGTCAGAATACTTAAGAATAAAGATGCCGAGTAAGCAGGGCAAGGTACATTTCATCTCCTTAGGCTGCGACAAGAATACGGCAGACTCGGAGAAGGTCTTGGGTCTCCTTGCAGACTATGGCTACGAGTACACAGATGATGCCGATGAGGCGGATCTTATCGCAGTCAATACCTGCTGCTTCATAAAGGATGCCAAGACGGAGAGCGTCGAGACTCTTATATCCATGGCAGATCTGAAGGCAGAGAGAGCTAGAAAGGGACAAAAGCCTCCCGTATTGGTAGTCATGGGCTGTATGGCAGAGCGCTACAAGGACGAGATAACCGAGACTCTGCCGGAGGTGGATGTGCTGCTTGGCACTAATTCGTGGCAGGATATATTGGGAGCACTTGACAGACTTAAGGAAGGCGGCAGGGTCAGTGAGTTTAAGCCTATCTCGGACAATGAGTTCATAAGGCATCCCATAAAGCAACGCCTGATAACTGCCGGAGGACATTATTCATATCTCAAGATAGCAGAGGGCTGCGGCAAGAACTGCAGCTACTGCATTATCCCCAAGCTAAAGGGAAAGTTCCGTTCTGTACCTATGGGGGACCTCATAGAGGAGGCAAGAGGGCTCGCTGAGTCCGGCGTCAAGGAGCTCATCTTGGTGGCACAGGAGACGACCCTCTACGGCGTGGATCTCTACGGCAGGAAGATGCTGCCGGAGCTGCTTAAGCGTCTAAATGAGATAGAGGAACTCGAGTGGATAAGGCTCTTGTATTGCTATCCCGAGGAGATAACGGATGAGCTCATTGAGGCGATAAGGACTCTGCCCAAGGTATGCCATTATATAGACATGCCCATACAGCACGCGTCAGACCATATATTAAGGCGCATGGCGCGAGCAACTACGCACGACGAGTTAGTCAGCCGTATAGAGTATATCAGAGAGCAGATACCGGATGTCGTACTTAGGACTACGCTTATATCGGGATTCCCCGGAGAGACTGTGAGAGACCATGAGATACTTAAGGGATTCGTTGATAAAATGGCTTTTGACCGCCTCGGTGATTTCGAGTATTCAAAGGAAGAGGGAACTAAGGCTGCCGCATATAGTCATCAGGTTTCGGCGCGGAACAAGAGCTTAAGGCGTAACGAGATAATGGAGCTCCAGCATGAGCTTGTTCTAAGGAAGGCAGCTTCCCGCATAGGACAGACCTACAGGGTGATGATAGAGGGCAGACTTACTGACGGAGACTTAAATCAAGGCAGTGACAAAGCCGCCGATGGACCTGTCGACAAACCATCCGATAAACCCATCGGAAATGTCTATGTAGGACGCACCTATATGGATGCTCCGGACGTGGACGGTCTCATATATATAGACACAGGCAGGCGTGAGTTTATGACAGGTGATATGGTAGAGGCCAAGGTGACCGGTGTCAATGAATATGACCTGATAGGTGAGCTTGTATGAAGATGAATCTCCCCAACAAGCTGACCATGCTGAGGGTATTTATGATACCGGTATTCGTCGTCTTCATGCTGATGAGTGTCAGAGGCGGCGATATATCTGTGCTGAGGACAGAGAGACTTTCGGACTTTCTGCTGTGGCGCTACGGGGCATTTGCAGTATTTGCTCTGGCGTCATTTACAGATTACCTGGACGGGCAGATAGCGAGGAAGTACCGGCTTATCACGGACTTTGGCAAATTCATGGATCCGTTGGCTGACAAGCTCCTTGTATGCACGGCACTCATATTGCTCACGGCAGAGGGCTCGCTCTCGGCGGTCGTAGTCATAGTCATAATAGCGAGAGAGTTTATAATCAGCGGATTCAGGCTGATAGCAGTCGATAACCGCATAGTCATAGCCGCCAGCAAATGGGGTAAGTTCAAGACAGCCTCGCAGATGCTGCTGTGCATAGTGCTGATACTGCCGACAATTGCCGTTACCTTGGGAAGCATATTTGTCAATGTGCTGACTATAGTGGTGCTGGCACTTACTATCATATCTCTCGTTGATTATATGGCTAAGAATATAAGCGTCATAACTGACGGAGGAATGTAGAGATATGTCGGAAGCTTCAGAATTGGTCGAGAGCCTAAAGAATAAGAAGCTCACCATAGCTACGGCAGAGTCGCTCACGGGAGGATTGGTCGCAGCAACTATAGTGGCTGTACCGGGTGCGTCCGCCGTGTATCGCTGCGGTTTCGTGACCTATGCCGCTGAGAGTAAGACAAGCCTCCTCAAGGTGCCTGCCGAGCTGATAGCGGCTGAGGGCGTAGTATCTGCACAGGTGGCAGTAGCCATGGCGGAGGGCGCAGCGAGAGAGGGCGAGACCGATATAGGCATATCCACCACAGGCAATGCCGGACCGGATGCTCTCGAGGGCAAGCCCGTCGGACGGGTATATACTGCCGTATGTATAAGGGGCGTAACGACGGTGACGGAGCATGACCTTGAGGGAGACCGTGAGTCGGTGCGCAGACAGGCGGCAGCTGCCGTTATAGCAGAATGTGCTAAGAGACTTAGGAAGTAGGCAGAGACGGTAAGGCGGTAGGCTTTGACGATATTTATAGCTCTTATCAAGGTCATATTGACAGTGCTTATCGTGCTGGTAGCTTTGGTGCTCATAGCTGCGGGACTAATATTATTCGTACCGCTTAGATACAGCATAGACGGAAGCTTCAAGGACGAGACTGGTGCTCTGAGGGCGGAGGTCAAGTGGCTCTTGGGTTTCTTAAGAGCAAGAGCTGCATTCAACCGTGAGGACGGAGCAGTAGCTTACATAAGTGTGTGCGGCTTCAAGGTGTATGATATCTTCGACAAGGATACAGAGGAAGATGCGGATGCTGGTGACAGCGCAGAGATACGGGAGTCGTACGTAGGAGACGCTAAAGGCAGGGAGACATGTTCAGCAGCTGTCGCGACATCTGAAGACAGTGTGAGAGCGCCGGAGGGCGAAGCGAGAGCTACTGATGCCAAGCTTGATGCGGACACAGCGGCAGGCTTGTCACACGATGGCAGTAATAGCTGTGAGCAAGACTTAGATGCGGATGATGATAGAATCACCACCGCCGCGAGAGCTGCCGATAGACCCAAGCTACAGGTATATAAGTCACATGGCAGGATAGCTGAATGGTACGAGTATGTACAGGGACTTATGCGCAAGGCGTTCCACTTTGCGACAGCTCCGCTAAGGTGGATAGCTCGCGCTCTGAGACATATATCCGACTGGATAAGCAACTGCATAGACAGGGTGGAAGCTAAGCTGCGGGACATTTTCAGCAATATCAGGGAAATGGCCGCAGGTATAAGGGCGGCATCTAAGAAGCGCAGCACGCAGCTACGTAAGCTCAAGGCACTCTGGGAGGACTCACGCTTTGCTAAGGGCAAGGCACTCCTCATAGACCGCATCAAGAAATTGATGTTTGAGCTTAGACCGCGAGCCGGAAGCGGACGCATAAGGATAGGCAGAGACGATCCCTACGAGACGGGGCAGATGATGCAGGTAGCTGCAATGTTATATCCTCTGTACGGGGAGTGTATCGAGGTAGTGCCCGATTTTGACCATACTGTCATAGAGGGAGAGCTGAATGTGCGCGGCAGACTGAGAGTGCTTATAGTGGCGGAGGCGACGCTCAAAGTTTTCTTTAACCGAGAGCTTAGAGCCATGTACAAGAGAGCAAGGCATGTGTTGGAGCTTGATTAGGATGATATAAAGGTAAGGATTGCTGCGCGCTTGAAGTGCTCTCGTAGTCCTGACAGGCAAACTCCACATTGTTTAGCTTATGACGCGGCATTCGCATCGCATAGCCGTCTGGCAACACTTTAGAGCATTGAATACGGAGACTGATATGTCCAAGAATAATGACCAGCTGAATATCAACTTAGGACTGAATAATGACGGACTCGGCGTTACGCTGCAGGCACTCTTTAAGGGAATGGAGAGCCTGCTGCAGTCCAAGACCGTGGTGGGTGAGCCTATAGAGGTGGGCAATACCGTGATGATACCGCTCATGGAGATATCTGCGGGGCTGGCCTCCGGCGCACTCAAGAATAATGCCCACAACAACGGCGCAGGCGCCATGAGTGCGCGCATAAGCCCCTTGGCGATGATAGTTATACAGGGAGAGAGAGTAAGGATAGTCAGTGTAAGGGATCAGGACGTATTTACAAGGATATTGGACTCCATCCCTGACATGATTAACCGCATAAAGGGCGGCAATGTAGATGACGGGCTTAAGGTCAATGCCGCAGACATATTAGACAATATGGATGAGGAAACGATACGCGATGCCGAGCTCATCAGGCCTGAGACGGGAGCGGACAGCACTGCTGGCTAAGTCCGGCAATGGCGGATATATAGTGTGAGGTAAGCAAGGCAAGGAACGTGAGGCAGGCAGACAGCGGATTGAATCAAGGATGGGTTTGCCGGCAGGTACAAGGACAGAGGGCGACGCATTATGAAGATAGCAGTACTCGGATACGGCGGAGTAGCACAGGCATTCTGCAAGTACATAGACGAGAGAGATACGGATTTTGAGATAAAGTACATATTGAGGCGCCCGGGCAAGGCAACAGAGCCGCGCATGATCACGGACATCAATACCATACTCACGGATAATGAGATCATGATAGTGGTGGATCTCCTCGGCGGACTTGACGCATCCTATAAGTACATGAGACAGGCGCTTGACGCAAGGAAGCATGTCGTGACAGCCAACAAGGCGGCACTGCGCTACGGCTTCGAGGAGCTGACCAAGCTCGCATATAAGGGCAGATTGCAGCTCAAATACGAGGCGACCTGCGGCGGAACAGTCCCGATAGTTGCAGAGCTCATATCACTCTCACGCTGCAATGAGATTAACTCTGTATTCGGCATACTTAACGGTACGACCAATTTCATATTGTACAAGATGTTCAAGGAGAGAGCCGAATTTGACGATATGCTTAAAGAAGCGCAGCAGCTCGGCTATGCGGAGGCAGATCCAAGCTCCGATATCGGAGGCTTCGATGTGTCCAACAAGATAAGCATATTGTCAGCTACAGCATACAGGGGCTATGTGACCAATGACTATCCCGTATACGGCATGGAGCTCATCACCAAGAAGCTCATGGACGGCTTCGCTGTGACAGGCAAGACCGTCAAATACATGGGCATATCGAGGAGACAGGGCAATCGTTATGCCTTAGGCGTAGTGCCGGTGGTGGTAAATGCTGGCTCCATAGAGGCGAACGTTCCGCTTAATTACAACATGGGCATCATTCACGGCGACAACTGCGGAGACATCAAGCTCTACGGTGAGGGAGCAGGAGGCAGACCTACGGCAGATGCCGTGGTAAGAGACTGCCATTCGATATTGGAGCATATAAATACAGAGCCCAAATTCATCTTCACCAATGAGCTGATATATGATCCGGATCTGTTGACAGGTACGGGATATATAGGTCAGGAGGCCATACGCGGCAACTTAGAGCACCTCGCTGAGATAGCAGGTGACAGAGGCGTGGCACTTGCCTTCGAGCCTGACGAGACATAATGATGAAAGTAAGGATTGCCTGCAAACACGCAGGCACGATGGTTTACTCTAAAAGTCCCGGACTGCGGCTGTGAAGATAGGCAAGCTTGCTTGCCAAGCTTCACAGACATTGGACGGGCTGCCCTGTATGAGCGATGTAGGGCGATAGCCCGGAATGCGAATATGCGCGAGCAATGAGGAAGAAACTGGAGCTTGCTCAAGTTTCTGACGAATGCCGCGGCACAAGCGAAACGTAAGTGGAGCTTGTCAGGCAGGATTGCGAGAGCGCGTCAGCGCGTAGCAATCCGTCACTTTTAGAGTATGTGGCGCCTGCAAAATCGCAGGCATTGAAGTTTACTAAGAAAATTGGCTATGTTGAGAGGTACATAAAATGCGATATCACAGCACAAGGAGCAGACATGAGTTGCTTAGTTCCAAGGACGCCATACTCAAGGGACTCTGCCCCGACGGAGGCTTATACGTAAGCGACGATTTATTACACGCGCAGTTGGATATGCGCTCACTCATGGACAAAAGCTATGAGGATATAGTATATGCGGTATTTCATTTGCTGTTAGACGATTACAGCGATGAGGAGCTTGAAGCCTGCATACAGAGGGCATACCGCGGCAAGTTCGAGACCAAGGAGCTTACTCCCGTGACCAGGATAGGCGATAAGTATCTCTTGGAGCTCTATCACGGACCGACCTCGGCATTTAAGGATATGGCGCTCTGTATGCTGCCTCAGCTTATGAGCAAGGCACTTAACGGCGAGCGCATTATGATACTTACTGCGACCAGCGGCGATACAGGTAAGGCGGCGCTCTCGGGCTTCAAGGATGCTGAAAATATAGATGTTACTGTATATTATCCTTACGGCAAGGTGAGTGATATCCAGTACCTCCAGATGGCTACGGCAGAGGGTGAAAACGTGCATGTCGCTGCGGTAAGAGGCAACTTTGACGACTGTCAGACCGGAGTAAAGAAGATATTTGCCGAGATGACGGACGAGATAAGGGATAATTACAGGGTTGCACTCTCAAGTGCCAATTCGATAAATGTCGGCCGCCTCGTGCCGCAGATAGTTTACTACATAGAGGCGTACAAGCAGCTTGCAGGACGCGGCGTTATCAAGTACGGCGACAAGGTGGACTATGTGGTTCCGACAGGTAATTTCGGAGATATATTGGCAGGATATTATGCCAAGCTGCTTGGACTGCCTGTAGGAAAGTTAGTCGTAGCCTCCAATGAAAACAAGGTCCTCACGGATTTCCTTACGACAGGCACATATGACAGGAACAGGGAGTTCGTTAAGACTATATCTCCGAGCATGGATATACTGGTGTCGTCTAACTTGGAGCGTATGCTATTCTATGCTGCAGACTGCGACTGCGACTATGTTGCAGGACTCATGAAGGAGCTTAAGGAGCTCGGCAGATTTACAGTGAGCGACAAGGTATTGAAGGCACTCCGTGAGGTATTTGACTGCGGATATGCTGACAATGAAGAGTCCAAGCAGGCTATAAGGGATGCTTATCTTAATGACAAGAGACTTATAGATCCGCATACTGCCTGCGGCTATAAGGTTGCAAATGAGCATAGATCCGAGCATGTACAGGTCATACTCTCTACCGCGAGTCCGTTTAAGTTTGCCAAGGACGTATATGAGGCGATATTCGGTGAGTTAGAGGGCGGAGACGCGGCAGACGGATTTGCATATATGAGCGCACTGTCGGACAAGACAGGAGAGAAGGCTCCGGAGGCTCTGAGCTCGCTTAAGACCAAGGAGATAAGGCATAAGGCCGTAGTAGACATAGATAAGATGGCAGATTTTGCTATCGAGTGCATAGCAGCAGAAACGAGAAGAAGATAATGAGCGTAGCAACAGCCGCAGAGTTAGAGAGAGCATTGACAGATAAGCTGATGATACATTTCGGTAAGACCGCTGAGGAGGCGAGCAATACCGAGATGCTCAAAGCCTGCGCCCTGGTCATCAGAGACCAGATGGCGGTAAGAGAGGTAGAGACGAGGAAGAAGGCTGTCAGTGAACATAAGAAACAGGTTCATTACATGTCGTTGGAGTTTCTCATGGGCAGGAGCCTTATGAAGAATGCCTTCAACCTACAGGAGCTTGGAGAACTTAAGGAAGCACTCACTCACCTTGGCTTCAATGCAGCGGATATATTTGAGGCGGAGCCTGATGCAGCTCTCGGTAACGGCGGACTCGGACGTCTTGCAGCCTGCTATCTTGAGGCTATGACTACACTTGAGATACCGGCTACGGGATATTCGATATGCTATGAGTTAGGCATATTTAAGCAGAAGATTATAGACGGTGAGCAGGTCGAGCTCCCGGACAACTGGCGCTCTATAGGCGACGCTTGGTTATTGCCCAAGCCTGAGGAGGCCGAGGAGGTGCTCTTTGGCGGCACGGTCAGCGAGACCTGGGAGCAGGGCAGAGCGCATATCAGCATAGAGG
>CAVHZK010000025.1:0-1047 GCA_963640215.1 bacterium
ATACATAAGAGCGGACACAGACCCATACAGGCAGTATATGATTACGCAGTACCGGTAGATAAGAAGGGACTCGTCATCGTAGATACTCCGGGCAATGACCCCTCGTCACTTTCCGGCATGGTGGCATCAGGTGCTACTGTGTGCATCTTCTCAACGGGACGCG
The DNA here is from genome assembly GCA_963640215.1 of bacterium. Lineage (GTDB taxonomy): Bacteria > Bacillota > Clostridia > Lachnospirales > Lachnospiraceae > Avilachnospira. The sequence goes on from CAVHZK010000025.1 coordinate 164, forward strand.
GCACTCCGACAGGCAACCCCATAGCGCCTGTCATCAAGATAACCGCGAACAAGATAACCTACAGCAAGATGTCTGACAATATAGACATCGACTGCAGCAGACTCTTAGAGGAGCCCGAGGCTATGCCCGAGATGGCAGATGACACCCTGCAGGAGATAATCAACGTAGCTAACGGCAAGATAACCAAGTCAGAGTCCCTGGGATATACTGAGATAGCTATGGCGAGAGTATGTAATTACGTATAAATCGGCACCGCCCGTGAATGAAACGGAGACACTATGAAGATAGGCATCATGGGCGGAACCTTCGATCCCATACATAACGGACATATACATATAGCTAAGGCAGCTTACACAGAATACGGACTCGACAGAGTCTGGTTTATGACCGCCGGAGACCCTTATTTTAAGCAGGGCTCCGGCGTATCTCATCCACAGCTTAGATATGAGATGACCTGCCTTGCTACAGCAGACTACCCAGATATGTTTGTAAGCTCTGACCTAGAGCTTAAGGCCGAGGGACACACCTATACGGCAGATACCCTTGCGAGACTAAAGCGCCTCTACCCGGAGGATACATTTTATTTCATATTGGGATATGACTCGCTACAGAGCCTTGCGAGCTGGCGCCGTCCGGAGGAGCTGCTTAGAGACGCTGTCATACTGTGCGCACTGAGAAACGACTCGACTCTTGCAGAGGCGGGGGAGCTTAGAGACAGGCTGTATGCGCTGTTTAAGGAGTCAGAGCCTGATATAAGATTTATCCATACCCCGCTTGTAGATATATCCTCGACTATGATACGGAAAATGGTGCGGGACGGTCAGGACATAAGCAAATATGTCCCCAAATCAGTCCTTGAATACATAGAAATACATAAATTGTAC
>CAVHZK010000025.1:1057-6018 GCA_963640215.1 bacterium
GTTGACACCTTAGGGAATTTTAATGATAATTATTACAGGTTGTACATTTATGTATTGGTAGGAAGGAAAGAATATGGGCTTTCTCGATAATTTCGTAGACGGATTCAGGAACAAGGGCAACGAAGACGAAGGAGACTACTATCTCGACGACGATTATGATTATGATGACGACGGCGAGGGAGATTACGACGATGATGACTACGAGGACGAGCAGCCAAAGTCAGGCGGTTTGTTCTCGGGCTTCGGCAGACGTAACCGCAATGCGGCAACTGACGAACAGCCCAGATCCGGAGGCGTATTCTCACGTAAGGTAGTGCCTATCCAGCAGGACAACATGGAAGTCACCATGGTGAGACCGAGGAACAATCAGGCAGACTGGAAGCAGCTCTGCGATGATCTGCTTGACGGCAAGGCTGTGATACTCAACCTCGAGGGACTTGACGACCGCACGGCACAGAGAGTTATCGATCAGACCATGGGCGCTATCTACAGTATGGGAGGAGACCTTAAGACTATCTCCAACTATATCTTTATCGCTTCACCCAAGAATATAGTGCTGACGGGAGCCTTCAAGGAGGACAATACCTCCTCCAACAGCTATAGGAGCGTTGAGCGTCCGCAGCAGAGGGCAGCAGGCGGATTCGGATATTGACGGACAGATGAATATTAAACAGTACCTTTATAATGCAGTCGCCGCACTGCCGGCGATTGCTGTACTGACAGTATTGGATCAGATCACAAAGTATGCAGCAATTGCGTATCTTGAAGGATCGGATCCAATTATTATTGTTGACGGCGTATTGGAGCTTATGTATGTTGAGAACAGGGGAGCCGCCTTTGGCATCATGAACGGCATGAGGGGTTTCTTCCTTGTGCTGGCTCCGCTTATCTCGCTGATGCTGCTCTCTGTGCTCTCGAGGCTGCCTAAGACAAGGCGATTCTTGCCGCTTAAGGCCGCATTTATCTGTATTATCGCAGGCGCCATAGGCAATTTCATAGACAGACTGCTGCACGGCTATGTGGTGGATTTCATATATTTTAAGCTGATTGATTTCCCAGTATTCAATGTGGCGGATATATTTGTTACCTGCTCGGCGGCCGCACTCATATATATGTTTGCTTTCAGGTACAGCGATGAGGAGCTAAGGAGCATAGTCGGATGACCTATACATTTGACGGTAGCAAGGGCGATAAGCTCCGCTTGGACGCTTATCTATCGGGGACGGAATTGGACTTAAGCCGCTCGCATATCCAGAGCCTCATTAAGTCCGGTGATATAAGGGTAAATGACGACAAAGTTAAGCCCGGATATATGCTTACAGACGGAGACCTTATCAGCATCAAGCTGCCGGAGCCTGAGCACATAGATATCTGCGCCGAGGATATACCCTTAGATATAGTCTACGAGGACGACGACCTTATCGTCATCAATAAGCCCAAGGGCATGGTAGTGCATCCCGCCAACGGACACTATACCGGTACCTTGGTAAATGCACTCATGTATCATTGCCGTGACTCCTTAAGCGGCATTAACGGCGAGCTGCGCCCCGGCATAGTGCACAGGATAGATAAGGACACCACCGGTCTCATTATTGCCTGCAAGAATGACAGAGCGCATAATTGCATAGCCAAGCAGCTCCAAGAGCACAGCATTACGCGACGTTATATCGCTCTCGTATATAACAATATCTTAGAGGATGAGGGCACGGTAGCTGCCAATATAGACCGCAGCAAGGCAGACAGGAAGATGATGGCTGTATGCGCGCCCACTGAGGGCAGGACGGCGGTCACACATTACAGAGTGTTAGAGCGCTTTCCGGCGCATGGTATATATAGGAGTGCGACCTGCCTTATAGAGTGTAAGCTTGATACCGGCAGGACGCATCAGATAAGAGTGCATATGTCGCATATATCGCATCCCTTGGCAGGTGATGAGGTATATGGCATCAAGAAGGATATATTTAAGGGACAGGGGCAGTATCTTCATGCCGCGGTGCTCGGATTCACCCATCCGACTAATATGAAACGCATGGAATTTAGTGCACCGCTGCCGGAGTATTTCGAGGCTACGCTGCATAAGCTAAGACAGGACAGCTGACTTGACTTAGCTTAGGAACCTTATCCCAAGACACGCATGTATAAGAGTAGGAAGACAGATAACAATAGGAATAAAAATATAATCAGGGCGATGCTTGCAGGATATCTTGCGGCATTTGTTTTTGTGTTATCTGCCTACGGCATCAGGAGCGTGCCTGTTGAGTCAGCGGACGAGAAGGCGAGGGAGGAGAGCGTGTCCCGAGCCGGATTTACCTATTCAAGGCCACAGTCAAGTCTCAAGGACATACAGGCAGGAGCCGAGGAGGAATTTGTACCTGCTCCCGACAAATTAAATCTCGCATATTTCTTTCCGGATGATGCGGATACCTCAGATTCGATAAATTCATACGCCGGTAAGATATATACAGCCATGAATGCCAAGAATGCGGAGTATTTCGCGTCGTATTTTGATCTTACGGACAGCACGCCGCGCTCGATAGCAAGCCGCTACGGCCTCGGTACGGACAGAGTCATGGGTAAATACAATCCCAACGATGCCTCTCACGTTGCCGGGGACTCGTCCACCTGGACGGTCAACAGCTTCCGCAATATCAATGTCAGCTTCTATGACGGAGACGGCAAGCGCATCAGCGGATATTATAATGCACAGGAGATAATGGCGCTCGCGAGTGTATATGCCTATTATCACGAGATGGATGATTATGAGGCTATGCAGGCCTACTGCGATGAGCTGTTCTCGGTCTCGGTGAGTGCCAAGGTATCGCTCGGCAGTGTATACTATGACTCAGGCTGTCTCAACAGGACGATAGAGCAGGAGGCGAGTGAGGCTATAGCCTTGGAGCAGGCTCAGTCACAGTTAGAGGGAGGCTCGGCTGTAAGCACAGGGCAGACAACCGGCAGCGAATATGCAACCGTCAAGGTATCTGAGGGCGAGTCCTATACACATGGCTATGCCATGGCCAACGGCGACCTCTCTCAGACGAGGACGGCGGCCTCAAGAGAGGGCGAGAGCTACAATGACCAGTACGCGGAGCAGTCCTCTGCGGTTATATATGATTACAGCACGGCTGCGACCCAGAGTACGAGCGCGAGCAGCCAGTCAGGACGCAAGAGCTGGCAGAGCATGAACGACAATGTCGTAGTATCGCCGGGAAGCACCACAGCGGCGCCTACCACAGCAGCACCTACTACGGCAGCTCCCACGACAGGTGCAGCTGGCGGTATCGCAGAGACACCGGCAGAGACTTTTGCTACTACAGGCACAGCGGATGTGGTGGTAGGAGCTTATGATACCTCATATGCCGAGGGCGCTGAGAGCTTCTATGCCGAGGCGAGCGGCGAGGGTGCAGGATATATAGATGCTGCAGACGGCGTGATGATATTTATGAACGGCTCCGCAGGCGGCATATCCGACAATGTGGTCGTATCACCGGCAGAGGGAGGAACGGCGGCAACAGAGGCAAGCACCGCATCAGCACAGGAGACTACAGCGGCTACGGCAGCTCAGTCTGATGTGTCAAGTACTGCAGCCAGCACGCAGGAGACTGCGACACAGACTGCGGCAGCGTCCAACACACAGCAGAGCAGCGCGGCACAGACGGGCGCAGTGTCAGCGGCTCAGAGACTCTCGCAGTCTACGGTGCAGAGTCCCGCTCAGTCAGGTACTCAGTCAGGCGGCAGCACAGAGCAGTCAGGCTCAGAGTCTCAGGAGACACTCGCAGTCAGCGGAGACGATGCGGCCGTAGGTACAGAGGAGAGCGGAAGCTTAAGCACAACGACAGTCACAAGCTCGTATTGTCCGGGACATATAGATCTCTATGTAAGCATCACGATAAAGGGCATGGACGACAGTAACAGTTTATTTGAGGCAGACCCCATAGGCAACAACAAGGACAATTTCAATGACGAGTGGCAGGGCTGGACCGAGGACAAGATAGCACTCGCCAAGGCACTCTGCGAGCAGGACTGGCTGGAAAACTACGGACTCTCGATTTCGTCCATCAAGGTCAGCAGCTCGCTTAGCGCTGAGGAGATAGACAGTTATCTCGATTCACTGGCACCTGACGTGTCACAGACTCGACGTGATATAGTAGAATACGCGCTTAATTCCGTAGGCAAGGTTCCATACTACTGGGGCGGCAAGCCCTCGGGACCGGGATATACGTCGAATAACTTCTATACCCTGGTGAGTCCTGATTATCGCGGACGCATACTTAAAGGACTTGATTGCTCCGGCTGGATAAACTGGGTATACTGGTCTGTGACCGGGCACAGTCTCGCGGGAGAGAGTACGGGTACGCTTATAGGCTGCGGACGCAGGATACAGCGCTCGGAGCTGAAGCCCGGAGATATAATCATACGTACAGGCGCGGATGCCCATGTAGTTATGTTCCTGTGCTGGGCACAGAACGGCAACTTCATAGGCATACACGAGACAGGCGGAGTCATCAATAATGTAGTGGTAAGTGAGATGACGGCAAGCTGGCCGTACTATAGGGCACTGATTGACTAAATTGGAGTAAACAACTATGCCTACGCTTTGGCAGATGCTATGTAGTATAAAAGTACGGATTGCAACGCGCTTGCGCGCTCTCGCAATCCTCAAGACGAGCTCCGCTTTGTTTCGCTCGTGACGCGGCATTCGTCAGAAGCCTAAGCAAGCTTCGACTTCTTCCTCATTGCTCGCGCACATTCATACCCGCTCAGTTTTCTTACGAAAACTGGCTATGTATTCATACATTTGAGGTTGCCAAATACAAAAGCATTCTTGCGTGCAAGCACGCAGCCTGCTTTTGTATCCGTCAACACTTTTAGAGTATACCGTCATGCCTGCGTGTTTGCACGCACCACATACTCTAAAAGTCACGGATTGCTACGCGCTGACGCGCTCTCGCAATCCTCAA
>CAVHZK010000026.1:0-7539 GCA_963640215.1 bacterium
TGGTGCAGATGAACCAGATGAAGAAGATGGGCGGTTTTGTCTCGATAATGTCCATGCTTCCCGGCATGAAGGGGCTTGATACAAGCTCAGTCGATCAGAAACAATTCGATCGCATAGAGGCTATCATACTCAGCATGACCAAGAAGGAGAGAGCCAATCCCAAGCTCATGAGTCCTTCAAGGAAACGCCGCATTGCGAACGGCGCCGGCGTGGACATAGCCGAGGTCAACCGCATGGTCAAGCAGTTTGAGCAGATGCAGAAGCTTATGAAGCAGATGAGCGGTATGCGTAAGCATGGCAATCTCAACAGCATGTTCGGCAGGAATATGTTCAGAGGCGGCGGACTATTTTGATAAGCACTCATGCCAGCGTGCTTGCAGGCGTAACATATAAATAATATAAGAGCGGCGGATTGCTCTGCACTTAAGAGCTACCGCAAGGAACAGTGATATATGCCAAAGAGCCGCATTTACATGCGACAAGGCATCTACATAATATTAAAAACAAGGATATAAGGAGAAAAAGTTATGGCAGTAAAGATCAGATTAAGAAGACTCGGAGCAAAGAAGAAGCCCTTCTACAGAGTTGTAGTTGCAGATTCAAGGTCTCCGCGTAACGGCAGATTTATCGAGGAGATCGGATATTATGACCCCAACCAGACCGAGAGCGTAGTTAAGATTGACGCTGAGGCTGCCAAGAAGTGGCTTAACAACGGTGCTATCCCTACAGCTACATGCGATAAGCTGCTCAAGATTGCCGGCATCTCCAAGTAATTGACCGGAGAGTTGATTATGAAGGAAGTATTGGAGACTATAGCCAAGTCTCTTGTCGATAATAAGGACGAGGTAGTGATCACTGAGGAGCAAAAGGAAGATGTGATCATGCTTACTCTGAAGGTTGCTCAGACAGATATGGGCAAGGTCATCGGCAAGTCAGGCAGAGTCGCAAAGGCAATCCGTCAGGTGCTCTCGGCAGCAGCTGCACGCGATAAGCTGAAGGTAACAGTAGATATTGGCGATGACGACAGAGCTTAGAGTAGGAATCATTACCAAGACGCATGGTATAAGGGGAGAGGTCAAGGTCTATCCGACCACAGACTCTCCTCTGCGTTTTGATGAGATAAAGCATGTAAGGATAGAGCAGCGCGGCAGGGACCTGGGCGATTGTAGGATCGTGAGCGTCAAGCATTTCAAGGATATCGTTATACTTAAGCTTGAAGGATTTGATGATATGGATGCTGCCGAGGCACTGAAGGGTGCCGAGCTCTATATACCGCGTGACGAGGGCGCCGCATTGCAGGAGGGCGAGTATTATATCGCTGATATTATCGGCATGGATGTGGTCGCTGATGACGGTATGCATCTTGGCGTGGTCAAGGATGTAATGGAGACCGGCGCCAATGATGTATATGTCGTGGAGCGCGAGGACGGCAAGGAGCTCCTGATACCTGCCATCAAGGATTGCATACTGGATACCAATATAGATGCAAATGTCTTAACCGTGCATCTCTTGGACGGGCTGATGGAGCTGTGAGCGTATGGATTTCTATGTAATGACTCTGTTCCCGGAGATGATAGAGCAGACCATACATACCAGCATTACCGGGCGCGCCATTGATAAGGGACTCATCAACGTTAAGGCGGTAAATATCCGAGATTATACCGAGGATAAGCACGGCAAGACGGATGACTATACCTACGGCGGCGGAGCCGGTATGCTGATGCAGGTGCAGCCCGTGCATGACTGCTATAAGGCAGTGTGCCGTATGATAGAGACTCGTAAGATAGCTGCTGAGGCTTGTAATCGTAGTAGCGCTGTAGACAGGGTCGAGGGCTCAGACGGTGCTGCGGATCATGCAGCAACAGGCACAGAGCCCGTCACCAAGGTGCAGACTGATACTGAAGACAAAGCGCAGAGCAAAGATAGCGGCAGCAGGCGTCCGCGTGTGCTATATATGTCGCCGCAGGGACGTAGGTTTGACCAGGGCTTGGCGCGTGAGCTTGCGGGGGAGCAGGAGCTGATATTTCTGTGCGGTCACTATGAGGGCATAGATGAGAGAGCCTTGGAGCTGCTCGAGGTTGAGGAGGTATCCATAGGCGATTTCATACTTACCGGGGGAGAGCTTCCCGCAGTGATGATGATAGACTGCATATCGCGGCTTATACCCGGAGTATTAGGCGGCGCAGACAGTGCGGAGATAGAGTCATTTCACGACAATCTGCTCGAATACCCGCAGTACTCAAGACCTGAGGATTACATGGGCATGAAGGTGCCGGAGATACTTTTGTCCGGGCATCATGCAAATGTCGAGAAATGGCGCAGAGAGCAGTCCATTATAAGGACGCTCGACAAGAGGCCTGAGCTCTTGGAACAGGCGGTATTAGATAAGAAAGAGAAATTGTTTCTGAGCAAGCTAATTAAGGAGAGGACTGGTACAAGTTAAATTTTCTTTTTTACTTGACGGTAACGAACAATAAGTGGTAGTATAAGACGGCTTTAGAAATGATGGTCCGCTGACATGGGAGCAAGCTTCCTTGCTTAAGACAGCTGCCGGATGGGTGCACACATCGTGCTATTTGACGCCGGTATCAGTCAATGTGTATGAACATCAGGAGATTTTAAGGAGGAATACAAAATGCACGAGATCATCGAGAAGATCGAGAGCGCCCAGTTAGAGGGCAAGGAAGTTGCTGATTTTAATGTCGGCGACACGGTAAAGGTTCACAACCTCATCAAGGAGGGCAACAGAGAGCGTATCCAGATATACGAGGGTACTGTTATGCAGAAGCAGGGTCACGGCATCCGCGCTACATTTACAGTCAGAAAGCTCTCTAACGGAGTCGGAGTCGAGAAGACTTGGCCCATCTACAGCCCCTTTGTAGCTAAGATAGAGGTAGTAAGACGTGGTAAGGTAAGACGCGCTAAGCTCAATTACTTGAGAGACAGGATAGGTAAGGCAGCCAAGGTTAAGGAGCTCATGCGCTAAGCTTAGATAGCATAGTGCCAGATCGTGACATAATCTATAGAAGTATAGTTCGGCAGGGATAAGGCTGATTAAACATAAGCTTTTCCCTGCCGAATTTTTTGCATATCCTGCAGCGAGTCAGCCTGCTTCGCTGCGCGTCTTGAATTCTCTTTTGTACATTTATAGATTTTATAACATGTGCTGCCTGCGTATACGCGTGTATGTATGTCCAATTTGTTAGCTTTCATGCGGAAAAAGTATGGCAAAAAGTGCGCTGTAGGGTGCCGAATGCCTTGCATAAGACACAGGCGGTTTGCTATACTATGCGGCGAGCAGTATGAACGGTCGCTGCCGCTGTATGCGGGAGAGGAAAGTCCGGGCTTCGCAGGGCAGGATGCCTGATAACGTCAGGTGGGAGTGATCCTAAGGAAAGTGCAACAGAAAGTATACCGCCGTGCCGCAAGGCGCGGTAAGGGTGAAATGGCAGTGTAAGAGACTACCGGCTGTCCGGTAACGGAGAGCGCATTGTAAACCCCATCCGAAGCAAGTCCATGAAGAAACGATATGGCTGCCCGCCATGTTTCGGGTAGGACGCTTGAGGTATGTGGCGACATATATCCTAGACAGATGACCGTTTTCAATGACATAACCCGGCTTACAGTACGGCTCTTGGAAGGACGCATCCCTTGCGTCCTTCTTAATGAATATACATGCCTGCGTTTTGGCATGCGCCACATATAATAAAAGTGACGGATTGCAACGTGCTTACGCGCACCCGTAATACCTAAGAATAATCGAAAGGCACCGCAGGCTTCTGCCTGCAAGGAAGACTTATTATGCAGAAGATGAGTGAAAAAGAGAAATTTCGGCAGATGAATAAGGAAGCCAAATACAGCTGGATAGTCGGCTTTGTCATCATGGCTTTTTGGTTTGCTACGGGCTTTGGCATCTACGAGCTGTGTGGTTCGGATTGGACTATATGCTATATGCCGGCTTGGATGGTCATAAGCTGTATAGGTTCTTGGCTACTGTCCATAGCGGCTGTGATATGGCTTGTTAAATGCGTATTCAAGGACTTTGACCTTACAGAGGAAGAAGGAGGCGAGCGCTCATGACTAATACAGTGATGATACTCATACCGGTAGTTGTATTCTTCATTCTGATGCTCGGTGTAGGCTTCTATATACAGAAGATTTCAGCTCATGCCAAGTCCAAGAATTTCTCCAAGGAATATTTCATCGGAGGCAGGAGTCTTGGCGGCTTCGTACTCGCAATGACTCTGGTTGCTACCTATTCATCGGTTTCGTCCTTCGTATCCGGGCCCGGAACGGCATGGAGCAGGGGATACGGCTGGGTATATTTTGCATCAACTCAGGTCGTTGCTGCATTTATAGTATTGGCAGTGCTCGGCAAGAAGATGGCCGTAGTCGGCAGACGTGTTGACGCTGTAACGGTTATAGATGTCATAAGAGCAAGATATCATTCGGAGTTGTTGGCTAACTTCTGCGCTCTGGTCATAGTAGTATTCTTTACTACGACCATGCTCGGACAGTTCATCGGTGGAGCACAGATATTTGCAGCTGTCACAGGACTTGACTACAGAGTGGGACTGCTGCTCTTTGCTCTCGTGGTAGTTATCTATACCACAGTCGGCGGCTTCAATGCCGTAGCTGTCACAGATACGATTTGCGCCGTGGTCATGGTGCTCGGCATGTGCCTGATGGCAGGCGTGATATTAGTTAACGGCGGCGGCCTCGAGGCTATCACCACACGCATAGCCGACATATCGGCAGAGGCGAGAGCTACAGGTGTCGGCAATGACCTGATGAGCCCGTATTCTGAGGTCGGAGGAGTTGCAACGCTTCCTTTTCAGCTGTTATGTACTCAGTGGCTCCTCTGCGGATTTACTACACTCGGACTTCCTCAGTCCAATGTACGCTGCCTTGCATTCAAGGATACCAAGTCAGTGCATCAGGCGATGATATACGGAACCATAGTATGCGGCGCCATGATGGTAGGTATGCACCTCTTGGGCGTATTCACGAGAGGAGTCATGCTGGAACTGCCGGAGGGCGCATCGACAGATACGGTCATACCGAGATTTATAGTAGATTATATGCATCCCTTTATTGCAGGTCTCGTCATCATAGGACCGCTGGCGGCTACGATGTCTACCATATCCTCCTTACTTATCGCGGGATCTTCTGCTATAGTTAAGGATATGTATCTCCACTATAAGGAGACGAGACAAGAGAGCGTAGATCAGAATTTCGTAGGCAAGATATCCATAGCGATTACCGGAGTAATGGGTATAGCCGCCGTACTCATGGCAGTATATCCGCCTGATATTATCGTATGGATCAATCTGTTCTCCTTCGGAGGACTGCAGACTGTATTCTTCTGGACTATGCTGTTTGGCTTATTCTGGAAGAAAGCCAATGCGTGCGGAGCGGCAGCCGGAGCTATAGGAGGCCTCGCTGTATATTGCGTAACCATGGCGTGTGGTATCAAGTTAGGTTCCTTCCACAATATTATCTTGGGTATAGGCAGCGCATTTATATTCTTTATGATATGCAATACCTTCGGCAAGCCCATAGACGAGAAGACGGGCAGAACCTTCTTCCCGGAGACCTACGATGACTAGGTAACAACCATGCCAGTTAATGCGCAGATTCAGCACAACATAAACCTGCGGGCTGTTTCACGCATACGCAACACTTTTGGAATATAACAGCAGAGATATACCTTCGGAAACCTTAAGCACAATGGACTAAGGTTTCATCTAACACAGACACAGACATAGATACAGAGGACAAGCACATGGAAGCAAAAGACGCCAAGAAGAAAATAATACTTACGGGAGACAGACCTACGGGTAAGCTCCATTTGGGGCACTATGTAGGCTCATTGAAGCGCCGCGTCGAGCTGCAGAACTCAGGCAGCTTCGATGATATCTACATACTTATAGCGGACGATCAGGCGCTCACAGATAACTGGGACAACCCCAAGAAGATAAGAGACAATATCGTGGAGGTAACGCTCGATTATCTCTCAGTGGGCATAGATCCTGCCAAGTCGCATATCTGCGTACAGTCCGCCATACCGGCACTCCATGCGCTCACTTTTTATTACATGAATCTCGTTACGACGCAGAGGCTCTCGCGCAACCCCACCGTCAAGGCGGAGATGAAGCTTAGAGGCTTTAATGACAATGAAAATGTAAATGACAACGAGGCTGGACTTCCGGCAGGCTTCTTTACCTATCCGGTATCGCAGGCGGCAGACATCACGGCATTTAAGGCGACCACGGTTCCTGCCGGCGAGGATCAGATGCCTATGATAGAGCAGACCAGAGAGATAGCACGCCGTTTCAACATGACCTACGGCCGCGATATATTGGTAGAGCCGCAGCTTCTTCTCCCTGAAAATGCGACAAGCCGCAGACTTCCCGGCACGGACGGCAAGGCGAAGATGAGTAAGTCTCTCGGCAACTGTATATACCTATCAGATGACGCCAAGACCGTCAAGACCAAGATAATGGGCATGTACACTGACCCCACTCATATCAATATTGACGACCCGGGACATGTCGAGGGCAATATGGTATTCACCTATCTTGAGGCATTTTCAAGAGAGGAGCAGTTCGCAGAGTATATGCCGGACTATAAGAATCTGGACGAGATGAAGGAGCATTATACCCGCGGCGGACTCGGAGACGTAAAGTGCAAGAAATTCCTGCTCAAGATAATGGAGGAGCTCTTGGAGCCGATAAGAGCCGAGAGAGCCAAGTGGAAAGCAGATATCCCCGCTGTATATGATATACTTAAGGCCGGTACCGAGAAGGCAGTTGAGACTACCACAGACACGCTTAATGAGGTACGCGCAGCTATGCGCATCAATTATTTCGATGACCGCTCCATCATAGGGGATTGGGACGAATGGCTACATGGAAATCACGAGGCTTAAGAGGTTCGGCGCTTGAGGAGCTGATAAATCATACCGTGGATGCCTACAGGGAGCACGGACTTGCTCTCATACAGAAGATACCTACGCCCATCACGCCCATAGATATGACCAAGGATCATACTCAGATTACCTTGGCGTACTTCGACAAGAAATCCACGGTGGACTATATAGGCGTCGTGCAGGGCATACCGGTCTGCTTCGATGCCAAGGAATGTCATGCTGACCGCTGGGCGCTCCAAAATCTACATCCACATCAGCTTAAATTTATGGGTGAGTTTGAGGCACAGGGCGGCATTAGCTTCATTATATTGGCATTTACAGCGAGAGCGGAATACTACTATATACCGTTTCGTGATCTGTATAGGTTCTGGAAGCGCATGGAAGACGGCGGCAGGAAGAGCTTCAACTATAGCGAGATAGACAAGTCATACCTCATAGGCTCGTACAGAGACATGACGGTGCATTTCCTTGAGGCGCTGCAGAGAGACCTTGCGTATCGCGATGACGCGGAGAAGGATAATGCATAGACTGGGTAAGAACCACAGGGAAATAATAGGCGCTATCGCGCTTATAGCCTTGTTCTATGTATTGCTTGCTCTGCTTGGGAT
>CAVHZK010000027.1:0-13300 GCA_963640215.1 bacterium
TGATCTACCAGACGGTGATCATAAGCCTTGAGTGTAATCCTCATTACCTGATTTGCCATAAAAAAAGTCGCCTCCTGTGTTCGTACTTTTGTAGCTTAGTACGACAAGTGGTGACTGTACACTTTGTCGGGTGTGTCGCATTCATTTACGCCTTCCACCCCGCTATCCGACTATAATCGGAGCTAAATTGCGGTACAGTGACTTGTCGCCAATAATATGACTTGACATTCGCTCCTCGTAAAAACCCGTACTTACTTATGATTTTGCAAATACGGCAACCTCACGTATCAACGCTATCATGCCACAGCTCGCATAGAATATCACAAATGTGCGCGCCTGTGCAAGCGCTTTTTGCGCAGGATTGTATAAATTGTGTATTTTTTTGTGTGCGCGATGACAGGCAGCTGGAAGATGACGCTGGCAGAGCTATTACTATCATTAAAATGATGGTCTATGGCATCTATAGATATGCGTATCTGTAATATAATCGTTTAACCTCATATATTGAATTGTCCGATAAGTAGTGTATACTCTAAAAGTGTTGACGGAGTGCGTATCAGTCCGTTCTTTAACATTATACCGTCCATACGCGGCGGCGAAATGAGGATAAATATGAAGATAAATATTATTAGGAAGAAATACGCAGCACTTGCTGCATTTGTGTTGGCTGTAGGTATATCTGGAAATACTTATGCCGACGGGGTTATATATGCTCCCGGCGTAACCGTGCCCGGACAGACTCAGACTCAGCAGACAGGTCCAGGCTCCACAGCTGACGGCAGTCAGAGCAACGCCCCCGATGCCGGACAGACTACCGGTGCTACAGATCAGAGCGGCACAACGCAGCCTGGCAGCGGCGCGGACACGGATACTCAAGGTGCAGGACAGGCGCAGACGACAGAGCAGACAGCAAGCTCTCCCGACAGCTCTGCCGCAGTCGATATCGAGACGCTCAAAGCCCAGTCGCTCCAGGATCAATATACCATATTTAAGACGAGTGATCCCAACATCGTAGTGAGCCGTGGCAGGACCATAGATATCAGCAAGCCACTCCTTGCACTCACCTATGATGATGGCCCGCGTACTGACGTCGGCGCACGACTCATGGATGTGTTTGAAAAGTACGGTCAGCGTACCACCTTCTTCATGGTGGGAAGCAGAGTGCCGTCGAGAGCGTCAGAGCTGCAGCGCATGGTCGCCAGCGGCCACGAGGTCGCCAACCACACCTATGACCATGTATACCTCAACAAGGCAAGCGCCGATACCATACGCAAGCAGGTGACAAGCTGTAATGATATCATTGAACAGACCTGTGGCATCAGACCGCGCATCATGCGTCTCCCAGGCGGCAATAAGAATGCAACTGTCCTCGCGAACGTCGCTATGCCCATTATATTATGGAATATCGACACAAGAGACTGGGAACATCGTAACTCTCAGAAGACCATCAATGCCGTGATAGGTAAGGTCAAGGACGGCGATATAGTGCTCATGCACGAGCTCTATGAATCTACAGCAGCCGCAAGCGAGTATTTAGTGCCGACCTTGGTCGAGCAAGGCTTCCAGCTCGTCACTGTCAGCGAGCTAGCTGCCATCAAGGGCAAGACCCTTAACAATGGTGAAGTGTATTACAGTATTAAGTAAGACTAACAAGCAAAGCTGCCTATAGCGAATATGGCTATAGGCAGCTTTACAGATTGTCTCAGTGCGTCACCCTTGTTCCCGCTGTCATATATACTTGTCAACAAAAAGCAGACACTCCATTTCAATTTTTAGACTCCCGTTTTCTGATTGTGGACACCACATCGCCAGTACCCTTGCCGGATTATCAGCAGAACAAAAGCGTGATGCTCTGTTCAGAACCTCACGCTTATATCCGTACCCTCACCGAGTATGCTGTTCAAGCTTATCTCGGCGTTATGTATCTCGGCTATGTGTTTGACTATGGCGAGCCCGAGGCCGGTGCCGCCCATATCCCTTGATCGCCCCTTGTCCACTCTGTAGAAGCGTTCAAAGACTCTCGCCTGCTTGTCCTTGGGTATGCCTATGCCGTCATCTCTGACCTTGAGGACGGGATGACCATTTTCCTCTGATACAGTGACCCATACGTGACCGCCCTCGCGATTGTAGCGTATGGCATTCTGCACCAGATTTTCAGTCATTTCCTTAATCAACGCCTTGTCGGCAGACAGATATGCCGCGCTGCCCTTGTAATCAAGTCCTATGCCCCTCTGCCTTGCAGAGACTGAGAGATTGTCGCAGCACTCTCTGACGACTGCATCGAGATCCATGTCGGCAAAATTCCTCGGCAGCTCCTTACAGTCAAGCTCGGAGAGCTCTATTATGTCATTTATCATGGCGAGCAGGCGCTCTGCATTGTGCTTTATCTGCGCTGCTATATGCGGGGTCTGTTCCGCGTCCACCATGCGGTTCTCGATGAGCTCGGCGTAGCCGGATATGGCAGTGAGCGGAGTCTTGAGCTCGTGGGTGACATTTGCAGTGAAGTCCTGCCCCTTCTCGGAGGTAGCAAGTATATGCTCATGCTGCGAACGTATCATGTCTGCAAATGGCTTAAGCTCCGGGTATATAGGGAAATCGTCGTGGTCGTCTATATGCTCCGCCATCTGCTCCAAGGGTGCTGTGATACTGGCTGAGAGCTGGCGTCCAAGTACAACGCATACAAGCAGCACCGCGATACTGACGAGTATTACAACGGGAATCGCGGCAGTAAGCCTGCTCGTTGCGACTTTATCTGCTCCTGCAAATGTCATATATGCAAAAGTGACAGTGATCGCCGTTGCAACGACCGCTGTCAGTGCTACTATAATCAGGCATCTGTTAATCTTCTGCTTCATCGTCTTCCTCCGGATGAGCATGAATGACATATCCCACGTTTCTGACTGTGGCTATCTGCCTGCCCGCATCTGAGAGCTTGCGGCGCAGGGTCTTGATATGCATATCCACAGTCCGGCTCTCGCCCTCGTAATCCGTGCCCCAGACAAAGCGCATGATGTTCTCGCGTGAGAGCACTATCTCGGTGTTAATCATGAGATACCGCAGCAGCTCATATTCCTTGTAGGTAAGCTCCACGTGCTTGCCGTCTGCCGTCACTGCGTGGCGTTCGTGGTCTAAGCTTATCGCGCCTACTACGAGGAGCTTGGGAGCCTCATCTCCCGCACGGCGCAGCAGTGCCTTCACTCTGGACAACAGCTCCATGACGGAAAATGGCTTCCTAATATAGTCGTCAGCACCGCCGTCTAAGCCTCTCACCATATCCATCTCTCCGGTCTTGGCTGTGACCATGATGACGGGTATCCTCTTGGTTGCAGGCTCCTGTCTTAAGCGCCTCACTATCTCATATCCGTCGCCGTCCGGCAGCATGACATCTAAGAGGATGAGATCCGGCACGGCAGTTTCTAATTTCTTGTAAAACTGCGCCGCGCTCTCAAATGCCTGCACCGTATAGTTGCTGTTCTTGAGTGCTATGGTCTCTATCTCTCTGATGCTTGCGTCGTCTTCAACTATGTATATAAGTGCCATATAAATACCTTGTCCGTGTCCTGTGAATAAACCATCATGCCTGTCCTGTCATTCGACAACACCTTTAGTATACCCCACAGTTTGTCTGACGGCAAAATATTATTGCGCCTCCGGGTCAACATTATTAAGTGAGAATATGACCCACTCGGCTATATTGGTAGCATGGTCGCCGATACGCTCAAGATATTTATTGACCATCAGCATGTCTGCTGCATACTCGCCGCAGCCGGGATTTTTGCCTATGGCATCTATCAGCTCGCCCTTGACCTTGATGAAGAGCTCATCCACTATATCATCATGCGCTATGACCTCTCTTGCCTTGTCTATATCTCTCTCAACATAGGCTTCGATGGCGTGCAGGAGCATAATGACTGCCTCGGCGCTCATCTTCCTGATGTCGTCTCTGTTCATTATCTCGGCATCGTCAGCCATCATGACCGTGAGCTCCGAGATATCTGCCGCATGGTCGCCTATACGCTCCATATCCGTGACCATCTTGAGTGCCGCCGTGATGGTGCGCAGATCCCTTGCTACAGGCTGCCTCTGTATGAGTAGCTGAAAGCAGATGTTTTCTATCTTCTTCTGCTCCTCGTCCACTGCCTCGTCATTGGCCATGATCTGCCTTGCAAGCTCCGTATCCTTCTCAAAGAAAGCTCGGATTGCCTCGCGTATGGCCTCCTCGATCATGTTGCCCATCTGTATCATTTCACTGTTGAGCGCCTTGAGCTGCTCATCAAATCTTGTCCTCATCAGCCGAACCTTCCTGTGATATAATCTTCCGTTTTCTTCTCCTTGGGGTAGGAGAAAAGCCTCTCAGTCTCTCCGAACTCTATCAGCTCTCCCAAGAGGAAGAACGCTGTATAGTCCGATACTCTCGTTGCCTGCTGCATGTTGTGGGTAACGACAACTACCGTGTATTTCTTCTTGAGATCCTCCATGAGATCCTCTATTCTTGCCGTTGAAATGGGGTCGAGCGCTGAGGTAGGCTCGTCCATCAGCAATACCTCCGGCTGCACTGCGAGAGCTCTCGCTATACATATTCTCTGCTGCTGACCTCCCGAGAGTCCGAGTGCTGATTTCTTGAGTCTGTCCTTGACCTCGTCAAATATGGCTGCGCCCCTTAGACTCTCCTCAACTATCTCATCGAGTCTTGCCTTGTCTCTGATACCGTGAACCCTCGGTCCGTAGGCTATGTTGTCATATATGCTCATCGGGAACGGATTAGGCTGCTGAAATACCATGCCTACACGCTTCCTGTGCAGCGTCACGTCCACGCCCGGCGCATATATGTCCTCTCCGTCAAGCGTCACCTTGCCCTCAATACGCACATTTTCCACAAGGTCATTCATCCTGTTTAAGGTCTTGAGGAAGGTGGATTTACCGCATCCTGAGGGCCCGATAAATGCTGTGACGCAGTTAGCGCGGATGCCCATATTTATGCCTTTCAGCGCGTGGTTCTCACCATAGTACAGGTGCAGATCCTCTGCCTTTATCTTGATATCGTCTGTCATGTAAATGTCCTCTTGCATGTCCTACTGTAAATCTTTTTACTTCATTTTCCACTACTCACTTAGCAATATTTCTCACATCGAAGCGTGCCGCAAGTCTCTTGGTTCCAAGGTTGATGAGAAATACTATAAGCAGCAGCACTACCGCTATACCAAACGCCGTATCGAAGTCGCCCTCGCTCGTGGCGCTTAGGTAGAGCTGTATCGTGAGCGTTCCGCCCGAGTCAAAGGGCTTGTTAAGCAGTGCTGCTATAGTCTTGGGCAGAGTCTTGGCGCTTCCTGCCGTAAACAGGAGTGCTGCCGACTCTCCTACTATGCGCCCTATCGCAAGTATTACACCCGTGATGATGCCTGGCATAGCTGAGGGCAAAAGTATAGTCCTTATCGTATGCCATTTGCCTGCACCAAGTCCGACTGAGCCCTGTCTGTAGCTGTCCGGCACTACCTTCAACGCTGCCTGAGTATTGCGCGTGATAAGCGGGAGCACCATGAGTATCAGCGTAAGCGAGCCTGTGAGCAGCGAATATCCAAGTCCCAGCGTCTGTCCGAAGAACATCATGCCGAAGAGTCCGAAGATAACCGAGGGGATACCTGAAAGTATCTCTGTCGCGAACTCTATAACTGATACGAGCTTACCGGGGCGCGCATATTCATTGAGATACACGGCTGCGCCTATGCTTATCGGCGTGGCTATAATCATGGAGATGAAGATAATGAGCAGGGTGTTCACTATATTTCCCGCGATGCCGACCGTGCCCTTCAGTACCGAGGTAACAGAGGTCAGAAACTGCCAGCTGACCGAGCCCAAGCCCTTATACAATACATAGGCTATGATGCCTATGAGGAGCAGCACCGAAAATGCTGCACACATATAGACTACTCCGTAGAGGAGAGCATCTGTCGGCCTGCTTTGCTTGTCTGTCAGTCTGCGGGTCCCTGTCATAAGATCTTTAGTCCGACTCCCTGCTATGCTGTTATCTTTAACTGTTAATCCTAAACTATCCATATATAATTACCATTGTTGCATCATCCAAGCTAAAGCTTCTTTCGCTTTCCGCATTTATGCAAGACTCGTGCTTAGTTTGTTTCGCTCCTCTTCTTCATACGCATGAGCGCAAGATTGATGAGCATGATGAAGACGTAGAGTACGAGTCCGACCGTGAAGAGCACCTGTCTGTGCAGCCCTTCCGCATATCCCATCTCGCTGACTAACTGTGTCGTAAGAAATCTGACCGAGTTGAACGGAAGCGGTATATTGACCGCGCCTCCCGCTACCATATTTATAGCCATAGCCTCGCCCAAGGCCCTGCCTATACCGAGCACTACGCCCACCATGATGCCTCCCTTGGCTGTCGGCAGTGTCACCTTGAATATAGTCTGCATACGGCTTGCGCCCATAGCAAGTGATGCCGCTCTCAAATCCTGCGGGACTGCACGTATGGAGGAGGCACTGACATTGATGACTGTCGGCAGTATCATTATCGCCAATACTATGATGGCTGAGAGCATGTCCGAGCCGCCGGTAAACTGGTGCGTGGATGAGCCTACAAATATAATTTTCTCCAACCTGTACATGACAGGATTAAGTACCATCAGACCTATGAGTCCGTATATGACTGAGGGTATTGCTGCCAACAGCTCAACTGCCGGACTGATGACGGCAGATACTCTCTTGCCTGCCACCTCCGTGAGGAATACCGCCGTCATAAGTGCCACCGGCACGCCGATGGCTATGCTGCACGCCGTTCCCACTATCGAGGAAAGTATGATATAGCAGATACCATATGAGGCTGGATCCGCCGTTGGCTTCCAGACAGTCCCGAATATCAAATCGGTCACCCCGACCTTGGATAAAGCCGGAGTGCCCTTTGCAAACATGTATACTGTCATGGAGGCTACTGCACAGACTGCGAGCACTGCGCATACTGTAAATATTGCTTTGGCGCAGGTCTCGGTAAGTTTCGCCTTGTTAAATACATTTTCTGTCTTAGCTATACTGTCCATACCAAGCTCCATCTAACAGTCTGCATCCCGATATGGTGATCAAAGGATATCAGCTGTTGACTTTGATGTACAAAGTGAGGATTGCATAGCGCCTTAGCACTCCTGCAATCCTCCTTGTTCTGCGTTTCGTTACTGCGGAAGGATGAGTCCGAGTCCTGTGATTACTGCCTGTCCGTCCTCTGATGCGATATAATCGAACCAGGTCTTAACGAGCTCGTTCTGCTCTGATACCTCACCCATGGTAGCCATTACAAAGGGTCTGGAGAGGAGATATTTTCCTGCAAGTATACTTTCCTCACTTGCCTCAGCTCCGTCAAGGCTTACTGCCTGTACGGTATCATCGACTACATCGAGTGATACATATCCGATAGCGCCCGGAGTAGAGGCAACCTTAGCCAGCACGCCGCCTGTCGAATCAAGCTCCTGTGCGTATTTGCAAGCGTCCTCAAGCTTCAATAATTCCTCAAATGCGCTCCTTGTGCCTGAGCCGTTCTCACGTCCGATTACTACTATGGCCTCGTCATTTCCGCCAAGCTCACTCCAGTTCGTTACCTCGCCCTTATATATCTTGCCGAGGTCCTCGGATGAAAGATCCGTAACCGTATTTTCCTTATCTACGATAACTGCTATACCGTCGATAGCTACTATGTTCTCAACTGCACCTGCCTCAAGCTCGCTGTCCTTGAGATTACGTGAGGAGTTGCCGATGTCTACGCTACCTGCCTCAAGTGACTCAATGCCTGCACCCGAGCCCGTATACTCTGTTGTAACGTTGATGTCGGGGTACTTCTCCATGAAGCTCTCCTGCATAGCCTCGCAGAGCTTCTCCATTGAGGTTGAACCTGCAAGTGATATGGTGCCGCTAAGTGAAGTTGTATCTGTTGCGCTTGACTCAGCTGCCGTGCTTGCCTGTGTGCTCTCGCCGGCTGCTGCTGTCGTTGTTTCCTGTGATGATGATCCGCATCCCATGAGACCTGCTGTCATAAGTGCAGCTGCTCCAAATGCGATGAATTTTCTGAGATTTTTGTTCATAATTACTTGTCCTCCCTTGTTGTCCGATTGCCCGGCGCGACCTCTAAGAGCCTCTTATATGCTGCTTCAACCTGCACCGCGCAATCGTCTGCTTAAATGTTTTCTTTCTTGTCTACGCGAGTCATGATATGCCTGTGGGGTAAAAAATATAATCCTGCCGCTGTAAATGTTATGTAAATTCTGCGGGGATGAAATGCAGACAGGCTTGGATGAAGATTATGTGGAAATGGATTGACGAAGCAGCCGTATTATAAGCTGACATCTACAGGTTATGGCGTGATAATTCAGAATATATGTGAACATATTTTGTGCTCACTGTGAATTCTATATGGTTCAGATAATCCACGCAGTGTCGGAATCAAAAAGGATAAATGGCAAGGCTGTATTTATAGAATCATCATAATAAAGCTGTCTCGCGATTCTGCAGACATTGAATAAAAATTTAATGATCAGGAGGGGGATTATATGTCCAATAAACCAATCTTAACAGCAGCCAATATATTGAGAGTATTAGCTGTATTATGCGTCATCTTCTGTTTCTGTTCGATCTATACTCTCAAGGTATTCGGCCAAGAATTCGGTATCAGCATATTCAAGCTTATGACTGGCATAAAGTGGGGAGACGATGTTCTGGCCGAAGGAGTGCCGGGAATGGCTGTATTTATAGCAGTGCCTGTAATTACAGCAGTAGTCCTATTCGGCAAGCATGAGGGTAAGAACGAGCGATATTGTGCAGTCATAGCCGCGATTCTCACGGTTATCAATATCATAATGCTTGTATTTTTAAGGATCAGCGCTGAACATGCAGCAACCGAGGCATTTGCCTCATCCTTCGGTCTGGTTTCAATTAGGGCCGCCTCAATGCTCTATGTCAATATAATCGTACTTGTGATTATGCTGGTGTTGTGCGTATTGATAGCTATGAATAGACTGGGCTTTAATAATGCATTAAATGAAGCGTTAAACGGCAACGGGTCCAATGATATGCTCAACCAAATGTCAGCATCAGTCAGCTCCATAGCAAGCTCTGTATCCCAGATGGCAGGCAGCGCTACAGCCAGTAAGAAGGGTTCTACGGAAAATGTTATTGGCTACTGCATGTATTGTGGCAACAAGGTTACATACGGCGATAAGTTCTGTATTAGATGCGGCAAGGAGATTCCGCAGATACTCTTAGAGTATGGCGAGCAGCTGAAGAAGGAGGCCGAGAAGCGTAAGGCCGCAGAAGAAGCTGCTAAGAAGGCTGCCGAGGAAGAGGCAAAGCGCGCGGCAGAGGAGGCCGCTAAAAAGGCCGCTGAAGAAGAAGCAAAGAGGGCTGCAGAAGAAGCCAGTGCAGCAGCTGCGGTAGCCGCATCCAAGGAACTCGTAGATAAAGCAGCGGATGAGCAGACAAAGGCTGATGAGGCAGTAAGCAGTGCTCGGGAAGCTGTGCCGCAGACAGGATCTCAGACTGCGCAGGTATTTTGCACCAACTGCGGAGCCAAGATGCCAGCAACTGCCAAATTCTGCATCAAGTGCGGAACCAGACGTAGCTAATTAAACATACAAGGAAGGGGAATCCATATATGTTTTGTAATAATTGCGGATCAGAGAATATTAACGAAGCAAGATTCTGCAGGTCATGCGGACAGCCGCTTGCAGCAGACAACCAACAACAGAAGATGACTCCACCTAAGCTTGATGCCGTCACAGGAACTGATGTCAATCAGCAGAGCTCGTCTGACTATACCCCACAGATGCGAAAAGTAGATACATCTAAGCTGAAGGAAACAATACAGAAACTGCCGAAACAGCTGATCGTTGGTGTGACCGCAGCAATAGTGATAATCATTGCAGCTGTAATATTGATACGCACGACCGGCAGGACCATAGACCTTGATAAGTATGTGGTTACCGGTGTATCAGGATATGACGGATACGGCAACTCATTTGCCTATATAGACTGGAATGCAATAACTGAGAAATACGGCGATAAGGTAAAGCTTAGCTCCAAGGGCAAGAAGAAGCTGACTGACGAATTTGGAGCGTCCTATGTGGCCTCAAATCTTAACAGTGATGATTTCAAGCCGGTGATGCTGCTGCAGTATGCTGCAGAGGTGGTGACTTGGGATGATTCAAGGCTTTCCAACGGGGATACCACGGCATATTACTGGAACATTGACAGCGACGCCATGGAAGAAATATGCGAATGCCTAAATGTCAAGGTTAAATACAGCGAGGATGAAAAGGTAGAGTTCACGGTAGACGGCCTAAAGGAGTTAAATAAGTTTGATGCATTTGCCGACCTTACCTTAGAGTATAACGGCATTGCACCTGACGGCGACGTAAGCCTCAGCTACGACGGAACAGAACTTGACACCTATAATTTCAGATGCAGCAAGACAGACGGTCTCAATAATGGTGATGTCATAACAGTTACTATAGATGATGCTGCCATTAAAGACTGCGCGACAGTCTATGGTAAGGTTCCGGCAGAATCAAGCAAGGAATATACGGTTGACGGATTAAGCAGCTATCTCACAAGCGATACTGAGGTCACGGATGCGTTTTTAGAAAAAATGAGGGTCCAGGCGCTCGATGTCTATAATGCCAAGGAAGTTGCCAATATGAATAAGTCTGACTCCTCGGAGATATTGCAGGCCTTTGATTATATTGGATATTATCTCCTTACAGCAAAGTCGGAGAATTCTTCACCACGCAGCAGCATATATCTTGTGTATAAGGCAAATATCAGAGACGTGTACAACAACGGAAGCCAGAATTATGACCAAGCTCGCGATATTTATTGGTATATCAAGTTTGAAAATGCCAAGATTGCACCGGACGGAACTGCAGACATAGATGTAACGAATTATTCTATACCATCTAATGAAGTGTATATTGATTCTGGCATCTCAAGTAGCTGGTTTAGCACCTATGGCTGGCGCTACAAGGGCTTCGAGTCGGTTGATGCTCTCTATAATGAAGTAGTGCTTAAGCATATAGACAGGTACAATCATTTCGATCATGTTGGAACAATAGTGCCTGCAGAGACCGAGGCTGCACCCGCAGAGACAGTCGCACCGGTAGAAACTGAAGCTGCACAATGATAACCATGCCTGCGTGCTTGCAGGCACCACACAGGAGGTGGCGCGTATGTTTTGCCCAAATTGCGGATATAAAAATGAAGATTTTGCGAGATTCTGTGAGGAATGCGGAGAGGCCTTAGAGCAGTATTGGGATGAAGAGCCTGCGACACAGTCTGCTGATGCTGCAGAGGCAGCTGTCGACAGCACAGGGACTGTTGGCGCAGCGCCAGGTGTAAATGTTGCTCAATCAACGGCTGCCGTACATACGGCTGAGCCACAGCCACAGCGCATGCAGGCTACCCCGACACAGCCGTTACCAGCGTCACAGCCTAAGCAAAAGGGCGTGAATCCTGCAGTAATCATTGCAGCAGGAGTGGCCGTGTTTGTCGTGTTTGTCGTGCTAGCAGTTGCAGTTGTCTTAATTGTGACCAAGATACTTAAATCTAACAGCAACGGTGCCGTGGCTGCAGGCACAGAGACCGCCATAGAAGAGACTGTAGCAGAAACGGTTGCCGGATCCGAAAGCACCGATACTGTGGAGGCCGCCGCAGAGAGTGAGTCAGAGCCTGTTATTCAGAACGAGGCCGCACAGAGTGAGACTGCCTATCCTTATGCAGGGGCATGGAACGAGGGTAATATCAACATAAACACCATAGACGGAGTACGCTACAGTATATATATTAACGGTTTGGCCGAGAGCAGTGAAATTAATGGTGGGGAGTATGTGCTTACCGGATATGTCAGGCCTGACACAGGAGAGCTTATTTGCTCAGGAAAGCGTATAGACTATGATGTAACCCACAGCACAGTGGTGACACCTGTGGCAGACGGTGAGATAAGCTTCTATACTGAGGGCGGTAAAACATTCCTGAGATCTATCACTGATACTAAAACTGTAGAGCTGAGTACAGGCGCGGGATATACAGCACCTAAGGATATCTATTATCTGCCGTTGAGTGTATACGGAGAGACCGGAAACAGCATAATCCTTACGAGCTCAGAGCTTGCAGATTCGCTGATTGGAGGACCGCTCACACTCAACAAACCCCTAAGCGTATATGAGTCTACATACCTGGTTCAGCAGGGCGGCTACAACAATACTGGTCTAATGGCTATGGACGGAGATACTGTCACCAGCTGGCAGATAGAGCATGACGGCTATGGAGAATGGATACGCTGGGCTTACCAAGGCGAGATAAGTGCTGATGTGATAAAGCTTAATGTGGGCAACTGGCGCAGTGCCGAGCTCTATCAGAAAAATGACAGACCCAGCCTTATCAAGCTGATCCTGTACAATGAAAAGCAGCTTAAAGACTATACTATGTATATAGAGCTTCCGGATTTGATGACTCAGCATACTATAGTACTGCCGCAAGGTTTCAAGGCGACAGGAGCGGAGTTGTATCTCTTAGATGTATATAAGGGATCCGCATACGATGATAACTGCATATCAGAGATACAGATAATGTCGAGATAACTTGAATATGACGGAAAATAATAATTACAGAAGCAGCTTATATGCATTGAGATTGGGATTTGTGTCTGTGTCAGCGCTTTGCGTGATAGCACTTGTAGCGTGCAGTGCCAAGATCACTCTCGAAACTGAAGTCACAGATGAAAGGCCTACGACTGATACAGCCACAGTCACTGAAGGCATTACTGATACCGGCACGGTTGATATCGTTATAGATAAGAATGGTGATGCACGCGTAGAGATAAATAACGGCACATCCGCAGACGGCAACGACGGTAGCATTAAGGCAAACAGTGCGAGCGATAAGACAGACGAATCGAATGTGCCCGGAGACGAGACGCAGATAGCGGCATTGCTTAATGCTGAGTATGATGATTCTATCAGGGATGACTATGAGAGCAGCACATTAGAATCACTTAAAGGCATATCTGCGGGTACGGTATTATCCGACGTACAGCTTGATCTGGCGCACATAGACAAGTATTTCACCACCTTTGATATAGAGAAGGGGGATGCTATCTATGAGCGTATCAACGGCAAATCATACCGTTCCAATGACTATGTGCCACTCAGCTCGCTCGTATACCTCAAGCTTCCTCATTATAATTTTAATGGTGAGGTGCAAGTTGGTGAGCTGATAGTATGCCGTGATATCATCGAGGACGTCAAGGCTG
>CAVHZK010000028.1:0-6392 GCA_963640215.1 bacterium
ATTGCGAGAGCGCGTAAGCGCGTAGCAATCCGTACTTTTATTATATGTGGTGCCTACAAATATGTAGGCATGTGGGTTTGCTCTAAAAGTGTTGACGGATACAAAAGCAGGCTGCGTGCTTGCACTGTCATTTGAGAATTACATCAGCCCCAGACTTCCTCTGAAATCTCCTTAACCAGCTTGACCTTAGCCCATTCCTGTTCCTCGGTGAGCAGGTTACCCTCCTCCGTGGATGCGAATCCGCACTGCGGGCTTATGGATAGTTGCTCTAAGGGTACATACGCAGCGGCTTCCTTTATGCGGGCAATGATTGCAGCCTTGTCCTCAAGCTCAGGTGTCTTGGAGGTAATAAGTCCGAGCACAACCTTTTGCTTACCTATAAACCTAAGCGGTTCAAAACCGCCTGCTCTGTCGCTGTCATACTCAAGGAAGAAGCCGTCTACCTTGCAATGACCAAACAGTATCTCAGCTACAGGCTCATATCCGCCTGTGGAGGACCAGGTTGAACGGAAGTTGCCCCTGCAAATGTGCATGGTTATGGTCATATCATCAGGCTTAGCCTCTATAAGCTTGTTAATGACCTCAACATACTTCCTTGCAATTGCATCTACATCAAGGCCTCTTGCCGCATAAGCCTCGCGCTTTTCCTTGGAGCAGAACTCACCCCAAGCGGTATCGTCTAACTGTAGATAACGGCATCCCGCTGCATAGAAGGCCTTAACCGCCTTCTGGTATGCAGCTGCTATATCATCGAACAGCTGCTGCTCATTGTCCTTGTAGATCGCGATAGGCTGATAATTTGCCTCTCTTACGCAGCAGATAAGATGCAGCATTGACGGAGAAGGTATGCACTGCTTGGCATCAGCATCGCCGGCAACACTCTTAAGAAACTTAAAATGTTTGATAAAGGGATGATTGTCAGGAAAATCAATCTTGCCCACAATCTTAATGGTCTCTGCCTTGGGCTGGAAGCCCTTGAATGCAACAGAAAAATGCTCTGCCTTAGTCTTGGCAATTCCCTCAAGTCCCCAGAGAAAATCAAGGTGCCAGAATGCGCGTCTGTATTCGCCGTCAGTCACAGCCTTAAGCCCTGCTGCCTTTTCCTCAGACACAAGCTTCGTTATGTTGGCATCCTCAGCTTGCTCAAGTTCATCTGCACTCAGCTTTCCTGCCTCATAGGCAGCTCTCGCTTCCTTTATCTCGGGCGTCCTCAAGAAGCTTCCTACTATATCGTACTTATATGGTGCAGCCTTACTCATAAATACACGTCTCCTTTACCTACCTACTTAATAAGTTTTGTAGGCATTATACGACATGTGTGAGAAAATTCATAATACTTAGAGAGTATAGTTGCTATATCTTAAAGAACAGCAGTCTGTACGGCGCATCGCACCATACAGACTGCTGTTCTGCATTGATTAAATAAACATGCCTGCTTGCTTGCAGACGCCACATATAATAAAAGTTCGGATTGCTACGTGCTCACACCCTATGCAGCTCTCTCCTCATACGTCTTACATCAGCGGCGCTGTAGACTGCCTCCCTCGCGAGCTTAGTTATCTTGTCGAATTTGCCTAACTCTATGAAGGAGGACTTGACCATCCACGAGCCTCCGACTGCGGCAACCAGCGGGGAAGCAAGGTATTTACGCATATTGTCCTTATCTATGCCTCCCATCGGGAAGAACTTAAGATCCTTGAATACCGCGCTTATGGCCTCTATGGCGTCGATGCCGCCTATCTGCTCTGCCGGGAAGAACTTAAGTATCTTGAGTCCGCGCCTGTATCCTGCTGCTGCCTCGGATGGCGTAGCGCAGCCCGGATATACGGGTATGTCACGGCTTATGCAGTAATCCACCACCTCGGTATCCATGATGGGGCAGTCTATAAATTTCGCTCCGGCAGCCACGGCCTCATCTACCTGCTCCTTACTGAATATAGTGCCTGCACCGACCAATAGCTCCGGATAATTCTGCGACATAATGCGTATGGTTTCCACGGCAGCATCCGTCCTGAATGTTACCTCGGCACACTTCATTCCTGCCTCCGAGAGTGCACGGCCGAGCTCAAGTGCATCCTTGGCATCATTGATCACGATAACGGGTATAACGCCTATATCCGTAAGCTGCTTATTCATTGACTCAAACATTTCTGACCTCCTCGGGAAGCATGGCGATAAACTCATCCTCGCTGATTATCGGCACGCCGTGTTCCTTCGCCGCCTTGTTCTTGGCAGACGGACTCGATATATCATTATTGATAAGGAAGCTTGTCTTGGCTGATACACTTCCTGCCGCCTTGCCGCCAAGCCTCTCTATTATATCCTGTGCCTCTCTCCTGTTATTAAAATGCTGCAGCTCGCCTGTTATGACAAAGGTCTTGCCCTCGAATACGCGCGCCGTGTCAGCTGAAACAGTCTCAGGCTCACGGAACCTGAGCACTCCCGCAAGCTCTCTTGCTATGCGTCTGTTCTCCTCATCGGCAAAGAACGCAACATAATTGGCTGCGAGCACCGGTCCTATACCGTCTATGCCCTTAAGCGTCTCCTCATCTGCATCCATGAGCCCGTCAAGCTTGCTTCCAACCTTGGCTGTGATAAGCTTAGCTCCGGATAAGCCGACTCCCGGTATACCGAGACCGTATATCATTCTGTACATATCGGTCTCTGAGGCACGCGCTGCCGCATTTATAATATTATCTGCAGACTTTGCACCGAAACCATCCAGCTCTGCAATCTCGTCACGATATCTCTCCAACTTAAAGAGATCGGCATACTCATGTATGAAACCCTCTCCTATGAGTCTCTCCAAGGTACGTCCCGATAGCCCGTCAATATTCAGAGCATTGCGGCTTGCCATCAGCTCAAAGGATTTAATCTGTTTAGCCGGGCAGCTGTCATTGGTACAGTAGAGCAGAGCCGCATTGGCATCACGCCTTATCTCTGTCCTGCCGCCGCATACCGGACAGGTCTCCGGTATGTGCATTTTTCCGCTCCTCGTCAGATTATCAGATATTTGTGGAATAATCATGTTCGCTTTGTAAACTGTTACGATATCGCCCTCGCCCAGTTCAAGCTCCTCGACTATGCTCACATTGTGCACACTCGCGCGGCTGACAGTCGTGCCCTCAAGCTCCACCGGATCGAACACAGCTACCGGGTTAATGAGTCCGGTGCGTGATGCCGACCAGTCTATGTATCTGAGCGTCGTCTCCGCAGTCTCGTCCTGCCATTTGAATGCTATTGAATTACGCGGGAATTTGGCTGTGCGACCGAGTGAGAGCCCGTAAGCCACATCCTCGTATGCCAGCACCAAGCCGTCGGAAGGGATGTCGTAATCCGGTATCCTGCTCTTAAAGGTCTCTATATCTGCCTTGAGCGTGCTGCCGTCAGTAAACACATGCTCTACAACCTCGAAGCCCTGAGTCTCAAGCCAGTCATAGCGTGCTGCAAATGAATTATTAAACTCTGGTATCTCCGGGTGCTCGGCATTGCCCTCTACTGACACAAGAGTGAATACTATAAGGCGCACATGGCGTCCTGCCGTAACAGTCGGGTCAAGCTGGCGAACGGAGCCGGAACATAAGTTGCGCGGATTCTTATACCTTGCAGCCGTATCCTCTATCTCTTCGTTTATCTTGTCGAAATCACTATATGAGATAACGGCCTCGCCGCGGATAATGAGCTTGCCCTTAAAGGGTATGGAACCTGGGAGGTTCTCAAAGTATCTTGCATTCTGCGTGACAACCTCGCCTATCTCACCGTTACCGCGGGTCACTGCCTTGGTGAGCACTCCGCCCTCATAGGTTACGACACAGGTAATGCCGTCAAGCTTCCAGCTTAATACTCCGCGCTTGCCGTTAAGCCATGCGATAAGCTCATCCGGTGACTTAGTCTTGTCGAGGGAGAGCATGGGACTCTCGTGGCGCTCCTTGGGAAGCTCGGATATAATCTCATATCCTACATTCTGCGAGGGAGAGTTCGCGAGTCTGAATCCCGTCTCCTGTTCTAATTTCAGGAGCTCATCATAATAGCGGTCATAGTCTATATTGGGCATTATCTCCCTGCCCTCCTGATAATAGACTCTGCTCGCGTGATTAAGTATCTCGGTAAGCTCTTTTATCCTGTTTATCTCAGTCTCGTGTGCCATCATTATGCCTTAGCCAGCAATTGCTCTGCCGATGCCTTCTTAACGCAGAGCGTAAAGAGCTTCATTGCAGTCTCTATCTCATCCTCAGTAGGATAGGACGGCGCGATGCGGATATTCTTGTCCTCCGGATCTATGCCGTAGGGATAAGCGGCGCCTGCTCCGGTAAGCTGTACTCCGGCTGCCTTGGCTGCTGCGACTATAGCCTTGGCACAGCCCGGCATCGCATCAAAGGATACGAAATATCCTCCGTTGGGCTTGGTCCAGCTGCCTATGCCAAGTCCGCCTAATTCCTCGTTAAGTATCCTGTCTACTATCTCGAACTTGGGACGCAGGAGTGCTGCGTGCTTACGCATGTGAGCTCTTACTCCGTCGGCATCCTTAAAGAAACGCACATGGCGCAGCTGATTGACCTTGTCATGTCCTATGGTCTGCACGCCCATGCTCTTCTCTATGTCTGCTATATTTGCCTCGGAAGCAGCAAGCACTGCTACTCCTGAGCCTGAAAATGTGATCTTGGATGTGGATGCAAACTCATATACCATATCCGGATTGCCTGCTGCTGCACATGCAGACAATATCTCCGGCACGCTGTCCTGCCTGTCATCATAGAGATGGTGGAAGGCATAGGCATTGTCCCAATATATACGGAAATCTCCTGCAGCAGGCTTAAGCGATGCAAGGCGCTTAACTGTCACCTCAGAGTATGAGTTACCTGTAGGGTTGGAGTATTTTGGAACGCACCATATACCCTTTACGCTCTCGTCATTATTGACATATTGCTCTACCAGATCCATATCAGGGCCTGTCGGCAGCATGGGTATGCTGATTAACTCAAAGCCAAAATACTCAGTGACCTTGAAATGTCTGTCGTATCCTGGTGCCACGCAGAGCCACTTTACCTTGGGCAATTTGCACCACGGGGTTGAACCCATAACGCCATGGTTGAAGCTGCGGCTCACGCTATCAAACATGATATTAAGTGAAGAATTGCCGTAGACAATGAGATTGGAGCTCTGTACCTCCAGAAGCTCGGCAAATATACGCTTGCACTCCGGTATGCCTGTAAGTCCGCCGTAGTTGCGGCAGTCAGTGCCGTCCTCGGCAATAAGTGAACTGTCGGCATGAAGCGCATCCATCATGGGCATGGAGAGATCTAACTGCGCCGGTGAGGGCTTACCTCTTGCCATATTAAGCTTCAGCGGATTGGCGCTGTACTTAAGATATTCTGCCTGCAGACTCTCATACTCCTTACGCAGCTCCTCTTGTGTCATCTCGGTGTACTTCTTCATTGATGGTTTCCTCCACGCGTAATTATAAAACAAAGGGGTCAAAACGAATTTTGACCCCGCACTTTATCGACTGCTCTATGCTTGTGCACTCTTGCAATCACCAAAGCATTCATTCGCCTTGGTAGAGATTATACATTTTTTTGTCTGTTTTTCCAAGCTGTAAGGATTTTAGTATAGCTCTATAATTTGTGATGCTTTGTGATTATTTCTCATATTTGTGATTGTTTGTGATGCTATGTGCTTACGCACTTTCGCCGCAGTCCGGACAAAGTCCCTCAACAACTAATCTGTGGCGCTGCACCTTGTAGCCGGTCTTGGCGGCTGTCATAAGGTCTATATCCTCTTGATAGTCTATCGGGACATCTACGACCTTGCCGCATTTCATACAGATAAGATGATAATGCGAGTCAGTGCGGCTGTCGTAACGATCAGCCCCCGGTACTCGCACATGGTATATCTTGCCGTCATCCGCGAGGCAGCTTAGGTTGCGGTACACGGTGCCTCGACTGATCCTGTCGTCAAGCTTATTGACCTCCTCGTAGATAGTCTCGGCGCACGGATGATCGTGGTGGGACATGACCGTCTCCAATACAATCTGACGCTGCTTGGTTTCTCTGCGCTGCTTCATTACTGCAACTGCTCCTCTAAGCCCTGCGGCACCTGCACCTTGGACATAAGCCTTGCTTGTCCGATGCGATGCCGCACAGCGTATTGACTAAACGATCTCAATGTTAATAATTCTCAGCATGAACCTCGAAGTAGCTCTGAGGATGATCGCAGGTCGGGCATACCTCAGGTGCCTTCTCTCCGACTACGATATGTCCGCAGTTGCGGCACTCCCATACCTTGACCTCGCTCTTGGCAAATACCTCAGCGCTCTCCACATTATGCAGCAGGGCACGATAACGCTCCTCATGGTGCTTCTCTATGGCTGCTACCTTGCGGAAACGTGCTGC
>CAVHZK010000028.1:6402-9545 GCA_963640215.1 bacterium
GGAAGCCCTCCTCCTCGGCAGTCTTGGCGAAGCCCTCATACATGTCTGTCCACTCGTAGTTCTCACCATTTGCTGCTGCAGCTAAGTTCTCTGCAGTATCTCCGATACCCTTAAGCTCCTTGAACCAAAGCTTGGCGTGCTCCTTCTCGTTCTCTGCGGTCTTGAGGAAGAGCGCTGCTATCTGTTCATAGCCCTGCTTCTTGGCAACCGATGCAAAGTAGGTATACTTGTTGCGTGCCTGTGATTCTCCTGCAAATGCCTCCCAGAGATTCTTCTCGGTCTGTGTTCCTTCGTACTTAGTTGTGCTCATATCTGATATCTTCCTTTCCTGCCCTGCGGGCTCCTTGCATGAATTGCCTAGTCCTTATTAGGACTAATTCTTAATAAGAATATATCTTATCATGCTCACCTTGTCAACGATTTATTAGGACTAATTCCTAAAGTGTTGACGGGTATGTTTTTCTACTGCTTTACGACACGCACCGTCTCGATGCCATAATACTTAAAGCACTCGACTGCATTTTGGCCTATCAGCTCGCCGCATACTGTTATGGGTACTGCCGGCGGACAGGCAGTATTGATGTCAGCAGATACGCGCCCTATTGCAGCCTCAAGCGGCAGCAGCTCACTGTCTGCTAAGAGTGCCTCACCTATGCTCATTACCCGTTGTGTCGGTCTTGGTATGGGCGCCTTAATATTTATCGCAGCCCTGCGTTCTATGCCGCCAAGCACTCGTGCAAGCTGCTCTATATCCTCATCCTTGGTATCGGTCGAGAGCATCAGCACGAGGTAATCCGGGTCGCTAAACTCCGGCTCAATATCATGCTCTCTCAATATATCTGCAAGCTCCGTGCCTGTATATCCGTAGGACTTGGGACGAAGTGTAAGCTTGATACTCTCATCTCCTGCAAGCTCAAAGCCTTGACTGACGAGTTGTTTCTTTAATGATTTGACCTTTTGGGCAAGCTCCGGCAGTTTCTTGGCTGTTTCTCCTGTGAGCGCCTGATTGGCCATATCGAGTGATGCGAGTATCAGATATGAGGGACTGGTCGAGGCGAACAGGCTCATTGCCTCCTCTGCACCATCCTTACATATAGCAGGCGCGCCGTCTGATATATGTAGGTAGGCTCCTCCGGTGAGTACCGGCAGGGTCTTGTGTGCCGAGTCACAGCACAAGTCCGCCCCCAGTTTAATCGGATGTCTGCCCTCCAAGGCAAGATATGCACCATGTGCATTATCAACAAGCAGCATACAGCCGTATCTGTGGCAGACCTTGGCAATAACCTCTATATCCGTCATATTCCCGAGATAATCCGGACTTGTAATATATACGGCGTCTGAGGCATTGTCTCTGATATGCTTTTCGACCTCTGTGGCACTAAGTCTGCATGATACTATATCGGAGCCCTCGCTGCCGTACATCCAGGTCACCCCGATACCAAGCAAGCCCGCCGCAGTTATAAAGCTCTTATGAGCATTTCTGCCTGCCGATATCACGGCATGGCTCCTACCGCGGCTGCGTACGTATTTTACGACAAGCCACAGCATGGCTCTTATCGCAAGCGAAGAGCCTTCGGTAGAGTAAATCGTCCTCGCTGCACCGAATATACTTGCCGCATTTGCCTCACTCTCTGCAATAATGCCCTCAGCATGATAGAGCACATCAGCGCCGCTTACCTCAGTTATATCCATGGGCTCACAGCCTAAATGCACCGCGCCCTTATGCCCCGGCATGTGCATACGCATTATGTTTCGTGCATTGTATTCTCTTATGAAATCAACTATGGGTGTGTTCATGCTGCTGTACGTTCATGTTGCTGCACATTCTTGACTGTTGTGTTCTCGCCTTACGCCGCTGCCTAAAGCAGCTCAAATGGTAGCAGCTTTCCCTTTGCAAATACTATCGCAGAGCTTCATGCCTCGCTGCTACCTGCCGCACTGTCTATGCGTTTCTTGGCCTCAAGGAAGATTGCACATTCCATGCGTTTCCTGAACAGACGGCAGCCGCTCTCATAGACTCCGGTGATAGATCCTGTCGCGTGATAGGCATTGGCAGCACAGCCTCCCGAGCAATATAGCTTGGCCCAGCAGTCCTTGCATTCGGGATGTGCGTAGACATTGCACTGCTTGAATTGATCCTGCATGGCGTGGTTGTCCACCCCGTGCCATATATCTCCGAGGTGGAAGCTCTCATCACTCACAAACTGGTGGCAGGGATACAGATCTCCCCAAGGCGTTACCGCCATATATTCCGTGCCGGAACCACAGCCGGATATACGCTTGTAGATACAGGGGCCGCCGGACAGATCTATCATATAATGATAGAATGTAAATGGTCTGCCCTCCTTGCGGCGCTCTATCATAAGCTCTGCCAGCTCCTCATATTGCTGCATTACTATCTCAAGGTCTGCCTCAGTCAGTGCCGACGGGTCATGCGGGTCGCATACAACGGGCTCCATGCTAAGCTCGGTAAAGCCCAGGTCCAGCATGGCACGTATATCCTTTACAAAGTCAGGATTATAGTGTGTAAACGTGCCGCGCATGTAATAATTCTTGCCGCCGCGTGCCTTAACCAGTTTCTGGAACTTCGGCACTATGCGCTCCCAGCTGCCGTTTCCGGCATAATCCACGCGGAAGCGATCGTGCACCTTGCGGCGTCCGTCAAGGCTTAATACAACATTGCTCATCTCGCGGTTTGCAAATTCTATGACCTCATCATCTATGAGCATACCGTTGGTAGTAAGCGTAAATCTGAAATTCTTGCCCTTCTCCTGCTCGATGGAGCGCGCGTACTGCACAAGCTGCTTTACTACGTCCCAATTCATAAGTGGCTCGCCGCCGAAGAAATCCACCTCTAGGTTGCGACGTGTACCTGAGTTTTCCACAAGGAAGTCGAGCGCCCGCTTACCCGTCTCAAAGCTCATCAGTGCACGCTCGCCTGCATATCTGCCCTGACTTGCGAAGCAATAGGAGCAGTTGAGATTGCAGGTATGTGCTACATGGAGGCAGAGCGCCTTGACTACATTTAAGCTGCGCTCCTTAAGTACTCCTGCCATGGCCTCGAAGCTGTCGGTTGCAAAGAGCTTGCCCTTAGCCTTAAGCTCTGCTATTTCATCGTAACAGTCGTTAAGCTCTGCCGCATT
>CAVHZK010000029.1:0-4852 GCA_963640215.1 bacterium
CCTTAGTCACTATTACCTCGTCATCGTACTCCAAGGGCGTGCCGTCCGCTCCGTCACAGGACACAAGCTGAGTCGGGTGTTTAACAACTATCTTGACCCTGTCCGTCGATGCCAGCACTAGCGGCCTTGTATTGATAGAATGTGGGCAGATAGGCGTGACAAGTATGAGCTTTGATGTTGGCTCTGCTATGGGGCCTCCTGCAGACATAGAATAACAGGTGGAACCCGTAGGACTAGCCACTACGACGCCGTCCGCTCTGTACGCATTGATAAAGGTATCATTGATATAGAGCTCTAAGGTCATCATATGCACTGAGTCATTCTTACCTATCAGCACGTCGTTTAACGCATAGTCCATATATATGCGCCTGCCTCCCCTGCACGCCTTAGCGCACAGCATCATGCGCTCCTCTATCTTGAAATCATCGTTTAAGAGGCGCTCTATGATATCGTCATAATTATCTATCTGAGTAAGCTCGGTGAGGTATCCCATGTGACCCCTGTTGATGCCTAAGAAGACTACATCTCTGCCGAGCGCAGCTCTCGAAGCCCTCAGCATGGTACCGTCTCCGCCCACGGTTATAACACACTCGACCTCCTCAGGTATGCGGAAATCGCGATCAAGATAGCCCTCCCGCACCGTGACCTTGGCTCCTCTCGCTATGAGTCCCTCGGCGAGGCGGTTCCTCACTGTAGAGATGGCTCTGACCTTGGTCGTATATTCACTTATGATTATATAGAAATTCTTCATTTATCCAGATCCGCATGTGCCTCGGCTACTATCTCGGCAATATGTGCCTTATCTGCACAAATAGCCATACCATCGATGGCATCATTCGATATATATATGAGGTACTCGATATTGCCCTCCGGTCCCTTGACCGGACTATAGGTAAGTCCCAATACGGCAAAGCCCAAATCCTCACATAGCTTAACTATCCTCTCTGCTACCTCCTCATGCACTCTGACGTCTCTTACTACGCCCTTCTTGCCTATCTCACTGCGTCCCGCTTCAAACTGCGGCTTAATGAGGCAGACCATGCGTGCATCCGGCTTTAATAGAGGCTTTACCGCAGGCAACACCTTGTCAAGCGATATAAATGATACATCTACAGAGGCAAAATCAAGCCTCTCGTCATCTATATCCGCCGAGGTAATGTAGCGGATATTCATCTTCTCCATACATACGACTCTGTCGTCGTTGCGGAGCTTCCATGCCAGCTGCCCGTGCCCCACATCTACCGCATATACGCGCCTTGCGCCGTTTTGCAGCATACAGTCCGTGAATCCTCCGGTTGAGGCGCCTATATCCATGCAGAGCTTATCCTGGAGCTTTACTCCGAAGGTGTCTATGGCTTTCTCCAGCTTCAGTCCGCCGCGGGAGACATATCTGAGAGTACTGCCCCTAAGCTCTATATTGAGCTCGCCGCCGTCTATAGAGAACATGCTGCCGGGCTTGTCCTCCCTTATCCCATTTACATATACTATTCCGCTCATGATGAGCGTCTTGGCTCTCTCGCGGCTCTCGGCAAGCCCACGCTCCGTAAGGAGCACATCCAATCTTGTCTTAGCCATCAGAACGTCCTGTCTACAAGGCTTACGAGGAGCTCGTTAAGGAAGGGATAATCGCCTATCTGCCTGATTATGTCGAGTGCCTTGTCTGTATATTCCTTGACATCTCTCTTGGACTGCTCTCTTCCGTAGTA
Source organism: bacterium (assembly GCA_963640215.1). Lineage (GTDB taxonomy): Bacteria > Bacillota > Clostridia > Lachnospirales > Lachnospiraceae > Avilachnospira. Next base: position 1,707 of record CAVHZK010000029.1, read on the forward strand.
TGTGAGCCAGGTCACCTTGCCATTATCCTCGTCCGAGCCTATGGGCTTACCAAGCTCTGCCTCCGTTGAGCTTACATCCAAGATATCGTCTTGTATCTGAAATGCCATGCCTATGCAATATGCCGCCTGCTCAAGCCTCGATACAGTCTCCTCATCAGCATCTGCCAATACAGCTCCCATCATAAATGAAGCCTCTATGAGAGCTGCGGTCTTGTTACTGTATATATATTCAAGCTGCTCTCTTGTAGGCGCTTTGCCTGCCAGCTGCACATCCACGGTCTGACCGCCTATCATGCCGTATATGCCGGACTTCTCTGCCAATATCCGTATGCAGCACAGCACCTTATCTGCCTTAGCTTTGGACTTAGCCGCAGTCTCAAAGGCATATATCATCAGAGCATCGCCTGCGAGCGTACCCATGTCCTCGCCGTATTTTGCCCAGGTACTCGGCACACCACGGCGCAAGGTATCATTATCCATACAGGGCAGGTCATCATGCACCAAGGATGACGAATGTATCATCTCCATAGCTGCCATGATAGGCATAAGCATAGCTTGCTCGTGCTCACTTAGCTCCTCGCTGCCGTTGCCCCTACACAGTATGTAGGCAGACTGTATGAGTATGGGTCTTAAGCGCTTTCCGCCGTTTCTTACAGAATAAGCGGAAGCCTCGCATATAGTATGCTGAAAGCCGCCCTCATCCGGCAGATATTGCTTGATCGCCTCATTTATAGCATCGGTATGTCCCTTTAATACTGTCTTGAGCTCCATGTCATTCCTCTTCGCTGAGTATCTTGAGCTGCTTCTCCACCTTGTCGATATTGGACTCTGCATCCTTGATGAGCTTAAGTCCCTGCTCGTAGAGCATGAAGGTATCCTCCAAGCCCGTCTCCTCGGACTCCATCTGCTCAAGTATATTGTCTATCCGCTCAAGGCTCTCCTCTATAGTGAGCTTATCTTTAGCTTTCTCACTCATGACTCATCCTCTCTGTGTCCGTAACCTCGGCACTTATCCTGCCGTCTGCAACATAAGCTGTAAATGTATCTCCGGTCTTGACCTGACTAAGCTTGGTCAATGCCCTGCCGTCCGCTCCCTCAAGATAAGCATAGCCTCCGCTGATACGCTTTAGAGGCGATACGCCTTCAAGCCTTGTAGCGGCAAGCCGCAAGCGGTTCCTGCTCTGTTCAAGCTTAGAGCGCATCTTGGTCTCTATCGTCTCTCTGCTGCCTGACAGCCTGTGCCTTGCGGACTCTGCCTTGCGTTCCATTATATGGCGCATTTTAAGGCGAGCTGCATCTGCCCTGTGTCTGCTCTCAGCTAATACCGCATTGGGCGAGAGTCGGTTTAAGCTCTCACGTCTGTCGCTTAGCTTGGTGCGTGCCTGACTTAGCGCAAAGCGCATGGAGTGCATGAGCATCTGGCGCTTAGATCCAAGCTCCTGGCAAAACGCATCATAATCAAAGCTTGCAAGCTCTGCTGCAGCAGACGGAGTCGGAGCTCTCATATCTGCCACGAAATCCGCTATCGTGTAATCCGTCTCGTGGCCTACCGCCGATATGATAGGCGTCTCGGCGTCAAATATAGCCTGTGCGACACGCGCGTCATTAAACGCCCACAGCTCCTCTATTGATCCTCCCCCGCGTCCGACTATGATAACATCAAGTCCGAGCGCGTCGAGTCGTCTTATACCATTTACTATAGACTCCGGCGCTTCCTCTCCCTGTACCAGTGCAGGACAGAGAGTAAGCTCCACATAAGGGTTGCGCCTCGTAGTGACATTGGTAATGTCTCTTACCGCAGCTCCGGTGGGCGAGGTGACTATGCCTATACGCTGGCAATAAAGCGGTATCTGTTTCTTGTAGAGCTGGTCAAACATGCCCATCTCCTCGAGCTCATCCTTGAGCTTGAGGAAACGCTCATAGAGCACGCCGGCTCCTGAGAGTATGCAGCTTCTCACATAGAGCTGATAGCTTCCGCTTTTCTCATAGACGCTTATCTGACCTGCTGCCTCGACCTGCTGACCGTCGGCAAGCTTAAACCTTAGTCCCTGCCTGCTGCTTGCAAACATTATGCAGCTTAGCTGCGCGCCCTGATCCTTAAGCGTGAAATAAATATGCCCGGAGCTATGATATTTGCAATTTGAGACCTCGCCTCTCACATTTATACGGTTGAGAGCGAAATCTCTTGCAAATATATTCTTGATGTAATTATTTACCTGAGTAACGGTAAATGCCTCTGCCATCAGTTTTCTCTTTTATCCTTCTTAATAAAATGCGCCAGCATTCCGTTAATAAAGGACGGTGCTTCATCGTCGCAGTAGAGCTTCGCAAGCTCCACTGCCTCATTTACTGCAACCTTGTCAGGCACGGTAGGATCATGGCGTATCTCGTATACGGCAAGCCTCAGGATATTTAGCTCAGCCCTGCCCATGTACCTTGTCGTCCAGCCCTTGGCCACCGCATCTATCTCTGCGTCAAGCTCAGCCTCCATGCTGCCCACAGCTGCGGCTCTCTCGATTATACGCTCCTGCTCGCGATAGCTTAAGGCAAGGTCACAGGACTGCTCGATGTATTTCTCAACCGTGCCGCGTATATCCTCGCCCTGATGAAAATCCAGCCCGAATATAATCTTAAATACTTCTTCTCTAATCTCGTGCTTAGTCATACCTGCCCGTACTCCGTTTAGGCCTTATCCAGAGAAGTGTCGATATCAGAGATATTTACATCGACCTTGCCTACAGTGAGCCCAGTCATACTCTCTATGGTCGACCTCACCCTGTCCTGTATCTTGGCGCTGACCTTTGGTATATTGCAGCCGTATTTAAGCACGACAGAGAGCACGAGCCTTACCTCATCGCCGTTCATGCTCATCTTGACGCCCTTCTCGAGCGTCTTGCCGCCAAGTCTCGCTATAAGCTCATTGGTCGCATTGCCTGCCATGCCTGCCACGCCTTCTATATCCGTTGCCGCATAGGCCGCTATGCACTTGATTACCTCCTCAGCTATCTTGATGCTGTCGTCATGCTCATCGCTGATAGTGATATTTATATTGTCTGCCATATCTTCCTCCTTGATGTGAGTCGATTGTTTATGCTCTAAAAGTGTTGACGGATACAAAAGCAGGCTGCGTGCTTGCACGCAAGAAT
>CAVHZK010000030.1:0-2091 GCA_963640215.1 bacterium
GCGCTACATAGACAAGATAGCCGCAGCGCTGATACTTGAGGATTACTTGAGACACGGACTGTCCGAGGACAGAGGACAGTAAAAGTATAACAAAAGCATAAGTTTAGGATTTTAGGACGCCGCAAAAGGCGGCAGAAACGGAGATGAAGATGGAAGACAATATTATCGTAATGACACTTGACGACGGAAGCGAGATCGAGTTTACCATATTGGACAGCACTATTTACAAGGGCAGCAGCTATATATTGGTAACGGACGCACCGGATGACGAGGACGGAGAATGCCGTGTATTTAAGGAGGTCTCAGACCCGGAGGCTGATGAGGCTGTATATGAGGACATAGCAGACGAGGCCGAGGAAGATGCGGTATTTGACATATTTGAGAAGCAGATGGACGGAGAGATAAGTATAGACAGATGATGACAGATAACAAGACAGATAGGAACAAGACTGCGGGCACCAAGGAAGATACCCGTAGCAAGACAGGAGCCAAGAGCTCCGGCAAGAAGAAAAATAAATCAGGAAGCGGCAGCAAGAGGAATAATAAAAATAATGATACCGCCGGCAGGTCAGGAGCTAAGACAGGTACCAAGACAGGCAACAAGACTACGCCCAAGTCGTCAGGCACTAAGAGCAGACAGCAGGGCAGTTCTAAGTCGACAGGCACTGCCAATGGCTCAGGCAGGAACGGTTCACAGGCGGGCAAGACTCGCGGAGCACAGAGCGCTAATAGACAGACCTCAGCAAAACGTAAGTCACCAAGGCACACAGATACGCGTAAGGTAGCAACACAGCAGACGGAGCTTAAGAAACGCGAGATGGCAGAGCTCAATACCGTAGACACAGAATTTCGTACCTTGGAGACTAAGCCTAAGTCAAGCACCCGCTCAAGGGCCAAGCAGGGATTTGAGCTTGTCAAGTCAGTGCTTGCACCGCGCAATAAGCGTGCAAGCAAGCAGATACGCATTATACCGCTCGGTGGACTTGAGCAGATAGGTATGAATATCACTGCCATAGAGTCTGATAACAGTATAGTTATCGTGGACTGCGGCATGGCTTTCCCGGACGAGGGGATGTTAGGTATAGACCTCGTGATACCGGATATAACCTACCTTGTGGAACATGCAGACAAGATAGAGGGCTTCTTCATTACTCACGGACATGAGGATCATATAGGCGCATTGCCCTATGTATTAAGGAACTTGAATGTCCCGGTATACAGTACCAGACTTACGAGAGCACTTATAGAGAATAAGCTCAGAGAGCACGGGCTCATCGAGAGTGCCAAGCTGAATACAGTCAAGTTCGGTGACTTCATCAAGGCTGGCGATTTTGACGTAGAGTTTATCAAGACCAATCACTCCATACAGGACGCAGCAGCGCTTGCCATACATTCACCGGCAGGTGTTGTGCTCCACACGGGCGATTTCAAGGTCGACTACACTCCGGTATTTGGAGATACCATAGACCTGCAGAGATTTGCAGAGCTTGGTAAGCATGGCGTATTAGCCCTGCTCTGTGATTCAACCAATGCGGTCAGACAAGGGTTTACCATGTCCGAGAAGACGGTAGGCCACACCTTTGAGACTATATTCGGCGAGAACAGGGATAAGCGTATCATAGTTGCAACATTTGCATCAAATGTGGACAGGGTACAGCAGATTATAAATGTTGCCGAGTGCTATGACAGGAAGGTTGTTATCGACGGCAGGTCTATGACCAATGTCATCAGCACAGCCAAGGAGCTCGGATATATCAAGATGGAGGATAATACCCTCATAGATATCTCTGAGATTAAGAATTATCCCGACAACAAGATAGTGCTGATAGTTACCGGCAGTCAGGGCGAGCCTATGGCTGCACTCTCGCGTATGGCGACAGGTATGCACCGCAAGGTCTCTTTGACTGAAAATGACGTGGTAGTATTAAGCTCCACGCCCATCCCCGGCAACGAGAAGGCTGTGTCCAAGGTTATCAATGAGCTCTCCAAGAAGCGCACCAAGGTTATATATCAGGATACACATGTATCCGGACATGCCTGCGAGGAGGAGCTTAAGCTCATATACACATTGGTACATCCCAAGTTCTCTAT
>CAVHZK010000031.1:0-2805 GCA_963640215.1 bacterium
GCATTAAAGCACCCTCGTACTATCGGAAAACTTGTTTCAATTATAATCTGAACATGTTGCTTTTTGTCACATTTAACAAAAAAATTTATAAATACTTAATTGCTGTATCATTTATAATGATACCAAGGTTCAAAGGGGCAAAGATTGCAAGAGCACGAAGTGCGTAGCAATTCGGTATCATTATAGATATATGAAAACGGTCAAAAGCGTCAAAGCTTGTGAGAGAACGCACATCAGCGGTATACATTTTATATGAGAGGTTATTCATTATGGAACTACTTAAAAGGGCTGAGCTTAAGGAAAACAAGCTCCCGGGAAGAATCATAACAAACACGGTAGGCAAGGGAGCTGCCTATCCCGTACAGAGCGGCAAGATGACCATCTGCTTTGCACATTATTCTGCTGAGAGCGGACCCATGGAGCCGCATAACCATGCCGAGGAAACAGTTGTTGTACTTGCCGGAGAGAGGTGCTTTGTAAAATACGGCAATGCCAAGGACAATCTCACGGAGAAGCGCGAGCTGCATCCTGGCGATACTATGCATTTTCCGGAGCTTGAGTGGCATGTGTTTGGCTATGAGGAGGGCGGATTTCTTGATGCTCTCTGCATCTACGGACAGGTAGATAATATCAGACCAGAGGATATAGTGAAGGCGCAGTAATCCGTGACCTATGCATTATGTGGCGTTTACGAATACGCAGGTATGAGCGCTTATTTTGAATAGAATGTGACGCTGCAGTCGGGCGGCATATTGACTTTGGGAGATATAGGCTGCGGTATATATTTGAGAGGAGAACAGCTATGATTTTTGAGGAACAGTCAGAGATACGCAAGATACTTGCAAATACTAAATTACCGAAGTTTGCTTTAGTAAGACAGGTATTCCCGGATGATACGATAAAGGATGTGCCGAAGTATCTCAATGAGAAACTCAATGATCCGGAGCTTAAATCAAGGATCAAGCCCGGGATGAAGGTAGTCATGACCGGTTCAAGCCGTGAAATCGACAACATGCCTGTGATACTCAGAGAGCTGGCACGCTTTGTTAAGGCGCAGGGAGCTCATCCTTATATAGTTCCGGCTATGGGCAGTCACGGCGGAGCCACGGATGCAGGACAAAAGGAGCTGCTTGAGAGCTACGGTATTACCGAGAAGTTCTGTGAGTGCCCTATACATTCAAGCATGGAGACCGTTAAGGTCGGAAATGTAGATGAGGACGAGGTGCGCATGGATAAGTTTGCGCACGATGCCGATGCGATTATCCTCGTAGGACGCATTAAGCCGCATACGGCATTCAGAGGTCCCTACGAGAGCGGCATGGCCAAGATGATGGCTATAGGGCTCGGTAAGCGCGAGGGAGCTGACAGCCTGCACAAGCGCGGATTCAGTCAGATGGGAGAGCGCCTGCCGCGCTTTGCAAGGGAAGTGTTTGACCATTGCAATATAGTATTTGGCGTTGCACCTATAGAAAATGAGCGCGACGAGACCTGCCGCATAGAGCTTATCAAGGCTGAGGATATCTTTGACAAGGAGCCGGAGCTCCTGCTCTATGCAAAGTCACGTATGCCTCGCATAATACTGCCGGAGACAGATGTGCTCATAGTGCGAGAGATAGGTAAGAATTTCTCAGGCTCAGGCATGGATCCTAACGTTACTGGTACATTTGCAACACAGTACGCTACGGGAGGCATAAAGAAGCAGAGGACGGTAGTGCTCGATATCAGCGAGGAGAGCCACGGCAATTATCTCGGACTCGGCAATGCGGACATGACCTCGCTCAGAGTATTCAACAAGATACGTACAAACGGCTGCTATGCCAATATGCTGACGAGCACCGTACTCAAGGTAGGTAAAATCCCCATGATACTCGAGGATGATGAGCTTGCACTACGCGCAGCCGTCAAGCTGATGACAGAGGGAGACAGAGAGAACCCGCGTATGGTATATATCAAGAACACTCTGAGTCTTGAGAATATATTAGTTTCGGAGGGACAGTTAGACGAGGTGCGCACTCACTCGGATATGGAGATATTGGAGGAGCCGAGGCCACTTAAGTTCGACGAGAAGTGCAATCTGCTTGATTTTGCCTAAGGTAAACACACACGACCGATATCGCCAAAACATCCATATTACATAAACAAAAGCTCACAGAACCTTTATTTTCTGTGGGCTTTTACTATGCCAACACGTGACTGTGTCTCAATATGAAACATAAAATCAAATGAATGTTTGAATTGTGAACTGATTAACAAGGATTGTAAGTTGAGCCTTCATCGTATATAAAGCTACAATTGCAAACGACGGGAAATTTTAACAGAAACTTTACAAAAACGTTAAAATTCAAACCGATCGCTAACATTTATGATGGAGGGGAAAGCGAATGAGAAAAACATTAGCTAAAGCAACAGCAGCTGTACTTGCAGCATCAATGATGCTCTCTGCTTGCGGATCATCTGCAACGACTGAGACAACTGCAGCAGCAACAGAGGCAGAGACCAAGGCAGAGGCCGCTGCAGAGGCATCGACAGAGGCAGCAGCATCCGGCGAGACAATCGATATGAGCGGTGTAACGCTTAATTTCTGGTCAGACAAGGTAGGTTCCGGTACATACAACATTATCGTTGCAATGAGTAAGGTGCTTGAGGACAAGGGCGGATTCGGTACGGTTAACGTAGATCCTTCTTATCCGGGCGGCATGGGCGCTCCTTATATCTTCCAGGATCCAAGCGTATCGCTGTCATTTGTAAACGGTGCACCGGCTAAGTGGGCTATGGAAGAGGGAACTCTCGGCAAGGAGCCTACAG
>CAVHZK010000032.1:0-6074 GCA_963640215.1 bacterium
GTTAGTGACAGAGCATGAAAATATAAGGCGGCTTGTATTAAATATATCGGACTCCTTCATGTAGATCATAAATCTCTGCTGCCATGCAAGTGGGATAAGCTCTATGCGCTTAAAATACAGCGTAAGTCCGCCGGTATTAAGCGGAGAGTAGTCATTTTCAAAGAGATATTTCCAGCCCTTTTCGTCCATGAGTCCTGCATCTACGATAACCATAGAGCTGTTGCGCAGGGTGGAGTGCGAGTATATGTAGAAGGCAAAGCGTTCCTTGCCGGTACCTCGGTCTCCGAGTATCATCACAGGCTGCTTCATCTGACTGTAGCGGTTGCAGGTGTCAAGGAGTGAGGTCGATGCCTCCTCATTGCCCAGATAATATTCAAGCGGATATACGTCGGGAATGTCGGATTCTGCCGAGACCTCGCGCAGGGAATATTTGTCATACATGTCTGTTTTCTTGTCAATCTTGATCTTGTATGACGCAAAATCCATGCCGTTAGTGGATATGCGAGTGCCGTGGATGGTATAAACCGAGCGGGCACGGTTGCGCACCATGCTTATCTTGCCGCGGGCTATGACCTCGGATGAATTGCTCTTGAGTATCTCAAGTATCTCTTGCGGGAGCTCATTGGATGAGGCATAATACAGCTCTCCGTAGGAGTCGTAGATAACTGTCGTGCGGTCGGAGTTGGCTATGATGCCTGTAAATAAGTCAATGCGCTGATTTAAGTCGTCGTAATTCTTGAGTATGGAGATGGTTGAGTCTATGGATGACTCGATACTCTCTATGCCAGAGGTTATGAGCAAGGACTGCAATCCGAGATCCCTTGCGCAGTTGACTGCCGTCATATCACCTACTATGAGATTAAAGCCCTCATTCTTAAATACGTTTAAGTTTTCAACACATTCCTCGGTGCTGTGTATGGTGCATACCCTGAAATCGTATTGTATGATGCTGCGGAGCATCTTGGCGACCTCTACTATGCTGGAATATCCAACGATGGCATATTTCTCTCCGGTCTGATTGGCAGTGCGTATAACCTTGAGAATGTCATACACGGACGGAGCAATATCATAGGTAAGTATGCTGTAATTCTTGCGTATCATCTCGGTAGTGCAGCCGCGGGAAATGACGGCATCCACATGGCTGTCGAGACCTTCTAATACTGCCTCGGTACCGGGTTCGATGATGCCGTTATATATCACTAAATCTATATCGGAGCGCTTCGCCGCGATATTCTCCATCAGATCACGCATTCCCTCGTAGGGCGGAACACAGAGTATTTTGAATTTGCGCATAATCTTACCTCGTCTAAACAGGGGGACTTTTTGCGGGTCCCAAATGCAAAGTTTGCTTTGCAAGCAGGCTTGCAAGCAAACTTTGACATTCGATCCTCTTGGTACCATTGTATCATCAGTGTTTCATATTTCAACATACTTTTCTTTGTTGTTTCTGATTTGGGCGTGCAAAAATGTACAGTATCATTGTCCGCAACTTGCATTTTGCCTATAATTTCAGCAGATAAGCGGAAAAGGAGGAATCATAATGCTTACAAAGTACAATCTTAAGATGCCCCGCGAGGTATACAGCGGTGAAAATGCGTTAGAGAATATCAAGCCTATATTGGAGAAGAACAAGGCCAAGAAGGTTGCGTTATTTACCGATAAGGGTATAGAGAGCACGGGACTCATGGACTACCCGATAAGCCTCATCAAGGAGGCAGGTGCTGAGGTAGTATTATTTGACGATCTTCCGAGAGAGCCCAGCTATATACAGGCTCAGACGGTTATCGACCAGTTCAAGGCGGCAGGCTGCGATTTCATAGTTGCATGTGGCGGCGGCAGCGTGCAGGATACGGCAAAGCTGGCATCAATACTTATCACGGATGAGTATGGTGTCAAGGAGCTCTTAGACGATCCCAAGAGAGGACGCAAGCAGATCAAGACTCTCATGATTCCATCGACCGCAGGTACAGGAGCAGAGGCTACGCCCAATGCTATCGTAGGAGTACCGGAGAAGCAGGTTAAGATCGGTATCGTTAATGAGGAGATGATAGTTGACTATGTCATCCTTGATGCGGTTATGATCAAGAAGCTTCCGCGCAAGATTGCGGCAGCTACAGGAGTTGATGCTCTTGCTCATGCTATAGAGTGCTATACTTCCAATAAGGCTAATCCGTTCTCGGATACATTCTCATTGAGAGCACTTGACCTTATACTTAACAATATACTTGAGGCTTGCAATGACCCGGAGGCAGTCGAGGCCAAGAACCGTATGCAGATCGCATCCTTCCTTGCAGGTGTAGCTATCACAGCGAGCGGCACCACAGCAGTACACGCTTTAAGCTATCCGCTTGGCGGCAAGTATCATATAGCTCACGGAGATTCCAATGCTATACTGCTTGCACCTGTTATGAGATTCAATGAGTCATACTGCCGCGATAGGCTTGCATCAGCTTATGACCAGTGTGTACACGGGGAGAAGACCTGCAAGACAGCTGAGGAGAAGTCAGCATATATCATCAAGTGGCTTGAGGACATAGTTAAGGATCTGGATATTCCGACAAGCCTCAGCAAGGCTTACGGAGTACCGGCAGAGGATATTGACTTCCTCGTGGAGGCAGGTATGCAGCAGCAGAGACTCTTAGTCAACAATATGCGCCCTGTTACAGCAGAGGATGCACGCAAGCTGTACGAGGAGATACTGTAAGCACCGGCATAAGGACACAGCAATCAGATATCAGTTGAGGCAGGACATTGACCTCAGCATTAACATAACGAAAGAAAGGGAAACAGACTATGAAGACTTGTGACATCAAGGGTATCGTTGTTCCTATCCTTACCCCCATGAACAACGACGAGGCTCAGACAGTCAATCACGAGGAGCTCCGCAAACAGATCGATCGTCTTATTGAGGGCGGTGTAGACGGTATCTTCCCGTTCGGAACAAATGGTGAGGGCTATATCCTCAGCATGAAGGAGAAGGAAGAGGTACTGGAGACCGTTATCGATCAGGTTAACGGCAGAGTGCCTGTTATAGCAGGTTCGGGCTGTATCTCGACCTATGAGACGATACAGATGAGTAAGAGAGCTGAGCAGCTTGGTGCTGACTGCCTCTCTATTATCACGCCAAGCTTCGCACTTGCAAGCCAGCATGAGCTCTATCAGCATTACTCAGAGGTTGCCAAGCATGTTGATCTGCCTATCATCCTCTACAACATCCCGCCGCGTACAGGCAACAAGATACTGCCTGAGACGGCACGCGCACTGTGCAAGGATGTTGACAATATTGTAGGTGTTAAGGATTCCTCGGGAGATATCGAGAACCTTAAGGCTTTCATCCGTGAGACAAGCGACCTCGGCAAGAAGATATATATCCTTGCCGGAAACGATGGTGCTATACTTACCTGCCTCAAGGAGGGCGGAGTAGGCGGTATCGCAGGACGTGCAAATATCTATCCCAAGACTGTATCCAGCATCTATGACAAGTTCATGGCAGGAGACCTTGAGGGGGCACAGGCTGCGCAGGATGCTGTTACGACCATACAGAGAGTATTCAAGTTCGGTAACCCCAACACCATCATCAAAAAGGCTGTTGCCATGCTTGGCTACAATGTCGGAGACAATCGTCGTCCGTTCAACTATCTCTGCGATGAGGGAGTTGAGGAGCTTAAGGCTGTGCTCGCTGAGAATAAGGCAAAGGGACTTTGCTGATAATTATATTGCCAAGATGAAATTGCCGCATTTGTTGCGGCAATTTCTGTTTGACGCCAAGCTTAAATGGATCATGGCAAGCCGGTATCGCTCCGCGACAGATGCCTTTGGATGTAAGTATTATTGTGCGATATCGGGATAAACACTGGAAAGGAAGCATTTACATGAAATTCACTATGACTGAGGCTCTCGGTGCCGAGGGCATGGCTCTGGTAGAGAGCAGAACAAAGGATATATTCGTTGCGCACGATTCACATCCGCACAATTATCTTAATGAGCTGGACAATTCAGACGCATTTGTAGTAAGAGTTGCTGACAAGCTGGCTGTAGACAAGAAGGTAATGGAGAGCAAGCAGCTCAAGGTTATCGGACGTCCCGGCATAGGATATGACAGCGTTGATGTAGAGGCAGCTACGGCAGCAGGCATACCGGTAGTCATCACACCGGGCGCGAACAATCGTTCAGTGGCAGAGCACGCCATAACTCTCATGCTGGCTCTGTCTAAGAACATGGTGGAGGCTGACGTTGAGCAGCGTAAGGGCAACTGGAAGATAAGAGACGCCAAGAAGGCTTTTGAGGTCGAGGAGAAGAACTGCCTCATTATAGGACTTGGCACCATAGGCAAGATTATCGCTCATCTTGCACAGGGACTGGATATGAAGGTTATCGGATATGATAGCTTCCTTACCAAGGAGCAGATGGCAGAAATCGGTGTCGAGAAGTATGACGATAAGATGGAGGCCATAAAGGCAGCGGATGTGGTTATAGTACAGATGCCTCTTATCGACGGAGTAACAAACAATACCATCGACAAGGCAGAGCTTGATGCCATGAAGAAGACGGCATTGCTCATCAACTGCAGCAGAGGTGAGATAGTAAATGAGCCGGCATTGTGCGAGGCATTAAAGAACGGCAGCATCGCCGGAGCAGGCCTTGATGTATTCTATCACGAGCCGACACTTGTGGATGACGAGATACTTCATTGTCCTAATGTTATCGTGAGCCCGCATTCGGCAGCACAGACCCGTGAGGCTGTTATCCGTATGCATACCATGTGCGTAAAGGGCTGCCTCGCCGTAATCGATGGCAAGAAGTGGCCTTATGTGGCAGACAAGAAGGTATACGAGCATCCGAAGTGGAAGGATGCTGAGTGGGCTGAGGTTTAAGGTGTATTAGTGCCTTGCAAGGTGAGCTGTTATGAAATACAACAAGATCAGAAAGCTTATAAACAGCGGTGAACCGACTACAACCACGAGGATCTGGAGCACCTGGCCCTTCTATACGGAGATGATAGGCGAGAGCGGTAATTTTGACTATGTGGAATTTGTAGCCGAATATGCGCCGTTTACTCATGCAGATCTCGAAAACATAGCGCGGGCTGCAGAGCTTAAGGACATGGGAACAATGATAAAGGTTGATTTCCAGAACAGGGGTTATGTGGCTCAGAAGGCTGTTGCCGCCGGATTTCAGGCAGTTAATTTCGCGGATCATCACAATGCCGAGGAGGTCAGGCAGACTATAGAGATGCTTAAGCCTGACAGCCTCGGCAGGGGCAGATTCGGATATCCCAACCGCCGCTATATAGGCACTCAGGTATATCTGCCACAGCAGGAGCACGCACAGAGACTCGATGATATCGTACTTTGCTTCATGATAGAAAAGGGTGAGGCAATGGATCATATAGAGGAGATATGCTCTGTACCCGGTATTGACATGCTGCAGTTTGGACCATCTGACTACTCGATGAGTATGGGTAAGAATAGGTCGGAATACGGTCATGAGTGCCTTGAGGCGGAGAAAAGAATGATAGATGCAGCTCTCAGGCATGGCATAGCACCGCGCTGTGAGATCATGAAGCCTGAGGATGCGGATTATTATATATCGCTTGGTGTTAAGCATTTTTCACTCGGCGACCAGCTCAAGGTCTTAAATAAGTTTTGGACAGAGGACGGAGCAAGGATAAGGCAGATAGCGGACGGGCTTGGGTAAGGTTCGTACCAAGTGCAAAGCTTATCCTGCGAGCAAGCTTAAGTCTAAGCTTTGACACTTTGTACCTTGGTATCAAATTTATACACCTAAACAAGCAAAAAAGATAAATACATGAAGGCACTGCTGGCGTATACTCTATACATGAAGCGTATTAAATGGTGCAAAATGACATAAGACAGTTATAAATGCGTACGATACCGATAGGATTATGCCCTGTCGGTATTGTTCTATCTTGATACAGGTAGTTAAGAGGACGATGGCGTTGAATATGCAGAAAAATACATACAGTCTGGTAATACGTCTGGATAAAGCCGATAATATAGTAGTTGCAAGATCTGAGATCAAGGCGGGAGTATATATACTGGAGGACGATATAA
>CAVHZK010000033.1:0-7187 GCA_963640215.1 bacterium
GCCATCGGCGACACAGCTATCATGCCCATAGCTGTCACCACAGCAACAGCCTTATGTAACTTGGCTCTCCTCATAATACATCCTCCTAAGTGTGTAGGCGCAGCGGCAGTCCGGCGCTTTACCATTTGCTCCTATAATCGCGCTTTAGCTGTGTGCCAAGGACCCTCCGGTGCAGTTACTCAAGTGAAGTGCAATACCCAAAGTAGACTTGCATTACTTATCAAGGGTACTTAACGCAGACTGTAGACAGCCGTCAAAGCGTTTATTTAAGCTAATAGTACCCCCCCCCTAACATTTTGTCAAGGTTTTGACAATGGATCTGTGTATATTTTGTGAAAAACGACGAAACAAAGTCTGAAAAAGTACGGATTGCAGTCTGCTTTTGTATCCGTCAACACTTTTATTGCAAATGTCTTGACGTACAGTTTCTTGTACGCTACACTCAACAGAAAGAAGGAGGTTTGCTATGTTTGCAGTGAATTATTCTACCTTGAGAGACAATATGCGAGACTGCTTTGACAGAGTAGCGGATGGGTTTGAAACCATGATTGTTACAAGGAAAAGCGCCAATATGGTAGTCATGTCTGAAGAAAGCTATAACAGTCTGATGGAGACGGTATATCTCCTCGGCAACAAGCATAATCATGAGCATCTTATGCGCTCTGTTGAGCAGCACAAGCATGGGGCTGTCCATGAACACGGACTGACTAAGGCTTGATCATGATAGCATGGACAGATGAGGCATGGTCTGACTATGTGTACTGGCAAGCTCAAGACAAGAAAACCATTACGCGCATAAATAAGCTTATACAGGATATCATGCGTAACGGAAATATGAGCGGCATCGGTAAGCCCGAACCGCTAAGATACGAGCTGCAAGGTTATTTCAGTCGGCATATAGATGAATGCAACAGGCTGGTATATGTTAGAGAGGACGATACCGTGACTATTATCTCCTGCAGGTATCACTATTAGATAAGAGTACGGATTGCTACTTAGCGCAGCCTATGATGCACTCGCATACTCTGTCTGCATCAGCCTTACTCAGCTCGCTGTACATGGGCAGAGTCAGCACTCGCTCCGACACCTTGAGCGCGATGGGCGTCTCGCTTACATCGAAGCGCCCCTTATAACATTCAAATGCGCTCGTGAGCGGATAGAAATACCGCCTTGCATGTATGCCCTCTCCGAGCAGCGCATCGTATATCACATCCCTGTCAGCGCCGAACTCCTCCGGATCTATCACTATCGGATAATAAGCGTAATTTGGCGTCACGCCATCCTGCCGCGCCGGAAGCTTTATGCCCCTTACACCTGAGAGCCGCTCATTATAATGCTCATAGACCTGCGCTCTCTTAGCTATCTCCTCATCCACATGGCGGAGATTGCATAGACCCATAGCCGCAGCAAATTCATTCATCTTGGCATTGCCGCCCACGGTATGCACATGCAGCTCGTCAACAATACCGAAATTCTTGACAAAATAGAGCTCACTCTCGAGCGCCTCATCATTAAAGCAAACTGCGCCGCCCTCTATGGTATTGAACACCTTGGTCGCGTGGAAGCTAAATATCGAGGCATCGCCCAGGCTTCCGACGCCGCGCCCCTTGTACTTTACACCGAAGCAGTGCGCCGCATCATATATGAGCTTCAAGCCGTGCCTGTCCGCTATCTCTCGCAGCCTCTCATCGTCGCAAACATTGCCATACACATGCACCGGCAGGATAGCGCAGGTCCTGTCGGTGATGAGCGCCTCCACCTTGTCCGGGTCTAAGGTATAGTCGTCCGGTCTGATGTCTCCAAACACAGGCGTGAGTCCGTTTCTCACTATAGCATGAGTGGTTGATGCAAATGTAAACGGCGTAGTTATAACCTCGCCCTCAAGTCCCATGACCTGCAATAGCATCTCCAGCGCCATGTGGCCGTTGGCAAAGAGCTGCAGGCCCTTCACACCGAGATACTCCTTAAGCCTGTCTTCAAGCTCTCTGTGCTTTACGCCCATGTTGGTCAGCCAGTGCGTGTCCCACAGCCCGCGTATCTCATCTATGTATTCATCGAGACTCGGCATCGATGATCTTGTTACTGGTATCTCTCTGTTCACGTTCGTTCCCCTCACATGCGCCGCGGCACTATATCCTTGTAGCCTCTGACATGCGGCTCTGCCTTGCAACAGGCATCAGCCTCTTCTGTCCTCCCCTCAGCCCAGAGCACATAGGCTCTCGGCACATCGGCTCCCGCTATATGCGAGAAGGGATACCCGCCGCCAAAGCGACCGTTGATGTCTATGATCATAGGCTCAGAGTACTCGCCCATGATGACATCCATATCTGTAAGTCCCTTGGGAGTAAAGGCAGCCGCAAAGCGCTCTCCGAGCGCCTTAAGCTCGGTATATCCCGTGTCAGACTCGCCAAGTATCTCTGCCTCGTCCGTCTCTCCGGAGCGCATGGCGTACTTCCTGCGCACTATGGTATTAACATATCTGCCGTCAAGGTCGCACACGATATCCAAGCCGTACTCTGTGCCGTCTAAGGCCTCCTGTATGAGTACCTTTTCACCCGCAGGCACATGCTCAGACTCGTATCTTAGATAGCTCTCATTAAGTGCCCTGTCGCACAGGCTATAGGCTCCCTCAAGCTCAGCAAGATTATATACCTTATATACCCCGACAGAGCCCATCCCGAAGCGTGGCTTAACTATGAGCGGAAAACTTAAAACATTCTCTCTTAAGTCCCGCCGGACAAGCGTCATGTCAACATAGCTCCTTGCAGCACCTATGCCCTGCTCACTTAGTCTCTGCCCCATGAGATACTTATCACTGCATATCTCATAGAAGGCGCTGTCCGACATGGCAAGCCTCACGCCTATATCCTCAAATTCCGCCCTGTGCCGACTTAATACAGGCATATCTATATCGAAGAGTGATACAAGGAGACCTATATCAAGCTCCTTGCACGCATCTAAGAGAAAGGGTATATACCCCTCGCTGTATATGTAAGGCGTAAGCATATATCCGTCCGCTATCTTGAGCGCAGGACTTGGCTTGGAATTTGCCGCATATACTCTGCCGCTCTCTCCTACCGCCCTCTTAAAATATTCAACCATATAGCTGCGCCTGCCGGCACTTGTCAGCAATACATTCAAGGTATATTCTCCTGTTCTCTTTAGCCTCATCTGCCCCAGACAAGCAAGGCTTGGCATCTGTGACCCGTCTTACGCAGCCTGTCAGCATGTACATGCATTGCAAGAGGAAAATGCGTATTACCCTGCGCTTAGCTGCTCCTACGAAATCCTCTCAACTATACACTATGGAGTCGCAAAAGTCACTATGCGCCGCCACATGGGTTGGAGAGTGCGTAAGCACGCAGCAATCCGTACTTTTATTATATGTGGCACCTGCAAGTACGCTGGCATGATTGCTTACAAAAAAACGACAGAGACAGGCTGTGTCGATATATCAGCCTTGTCCCTGCCGAATGAAAGAAGGTTATATGGGTCACAGGAGCCGGTAAACTCCTGTGAATTTTGTACTCTAAAAGTGTTGACGGATACAAAAGCAGGCTGCGTGCTTTTATTATATGTGGCGCCTGCAAGTACGCCGGCATGATTGTTTGCTATGCTTATCTTACCTTAGCAATAGTCTGCAATGCACTCAGATAATCCTCAGAGTTGCCGTTCTTCTCGACTGTGATAACCATGACATAATCCGTACCGTCAATAGCTCTGATATATGCGTGGTCATAGCTGTCTCCATCCGGAGTAGCTATAGTCTTGGTCAGCTGCTTGAAGCTGTAAGCTCCGAGCGTGATATCATTGGACTGTGTGCCGCCCTTATATCCTCTTGCATCTGCAAGGAAGCCCTTAACAAATCCGTCAAGTGTAGCTGTGCCGTACTTGCCTATCGGATAATATGTAATAAAGAGGTTGGATGTTGTATCCGAATCAATATATACATCCGTACCGTCTCCGGAGGTCTCTATCTTGGCACCTGACAGAGTCATGGAGAAGTTAGCCCAGCTGTTGGTAACGGTTGAGCCGTTGACGCTGGAATTGGTATATCCCTGAGTGAAGGTAGCATTGGCCGGGTTATCGCCCTTACCTGTCTCTTTGGTCTTGTAGACCTTGCTCTTGCCGGTGGTAGACGTCGTAGCAGAGGTGCTGCTTGCTGCCGCAGTCGTGGCTGCGGCATTGTTCTTGGCCTCCTCTGCCTGACGCAGTACTGCGAAATCAACGCTCGTCGCATAATTCTGATCCGCAGCGCCTTCCTGTACCGTGCCGCCTACTATCCAGCGTCCGTTGGAATCGACTATATTGCCGTCGATGGTCTTGTCGGTCTGGAGCCATCCATTCTCATCAAAGTAATAGCACCTTACAACACCGTCATAATCCTTGATCCAGTACCAGGTATTGGCGAGGAACTCTCCTGCCTTGCCCTCTTCGGTGAGCTTGTACCACCAGCCTGTCGGCTCCTGGCACCACTGTCCGTTAGCGATTGAAGCTGCATTGGCTGAAAATGCTGTTCCAGCAAGCATTGCACCGGTCGCTGCGATAAGTGCTGCTCTCTTCACACTCTTTCTCATGTTATATCTTCCTCCTAAAGTCTTCCTGAATAATCAATTTAATCTGTCGCCGTCTCGTCTTCCTCTTGGCGATGTCAATACTATATCACGCCTTATTCCATTTTTCTTGAATATTATCTTACGAAAAGTAAACTTTTTATCGGGGTCTACTCCTTATTTCTGTAAATAATTCGGCACATTTTGTCATAAATACCTATAAGACGTCTGTCGAGCAAGAAGCGTGCAATCCTGTCCTTTAAGTGCTCAGCCTTAAGCCGTTTAAGCAGCCTGTCAAAGTCCTGATTGTCCCGCATTTCCTCTAATTCGCGCCTTATCCTGTCGCGGTCGAAATCGCTCCTGTAATACATTAGTCCTGCAAATGAGCATATATGTACAAACATTCTGCGATCTGCTTCTTCAATGACAGCAGTGCTTGCCTTAGCCGTATCGAGCAGCCTGCTGCAGCCTGCGAGCACCTTGAGCGCGCCCCTTAGTCCGTGCGGCTGAAAGGTGTTGATAAGGCTTTCGCCCTTGTCATGCTGGACATAGCTTAAGCTTATCTTGGGCACGACGCTCACACTGCCGCATGCCTCAAGATATCTCAGTACGAAATCTATGTCCTCATTTACAGCAAGCTCCTCATCATAATATATGCCTCTCTCGCGTATGAGGCGCGTATTGTATAGCTTATTGGAATGTGTGCCTATGAGATGCTTGTCGTAGAGGCTAATGAATGCCTGCTCCACAAACTCATGCAGGCTCCCCGCTGATGCCTCCGGCAGGTAGTCCTGATTACGCTTTAACTCCCTCTCCCAGACCTTACGCATACCGCAGATACTCACATCCGTATGGTCTGTGCTTACCGCCCTATACATGGACTCTATAGTATCCGGCTCATAATAATCATCAGCGTCCAAGGACATGAACCACTCTCCACGAGCTTCGCGTATGCCTTCATTACGCGCCGCAGATACTCCGGTATTGTCACGCACTATGAGCTTGATACGCTCTCTGCTGCCGCCGTCCGGCATGGCAAATGCATATCTGCCGGAGAGCTTCCTCACTAGGCTTGCCGTATCATCCGCCGAGCCGTTATCCACTACTATAAGCTCGGTATTAGCATAGCTCTGCTCTATGACAGAGCGCACAGCCCTCTCAACCGTGCCCGCCGAATTATACGCCGGCATTATTACGCTGATGAGCGGCAGCCTGCTGTCGTACTCCGTGATGTGTATTTTCTGATAGTCTGTTCCGTTCAATATATGCCTCTTACGCACTCTCACCAAGTGCTGTGTCATCTTATCTTTCTTGACTTGTCTTACTTGACCTTACCTGTCTTAGTTTGGCTTTGACTGACTTAGCTTAGTTTGGTTTGTTTTTGCCTTGTTCTAAATCGTTCAACCCTATCCCACCTATTCAAGACAACCATCGGTTCTGTACCAGTTCTGTCACCGGCTTTCGCATAAAACAGCTTGTCACAGCTTACCCAGCCTTGCCGCAAGGCGGGTCTCTGCAAGCACCGCCCGCTGGAATAAGCTTACTATATTCATGCCACTCTCATCGCAATGAAGATAATGCGTATAGTAATAATTCTCCGACTTATTGCGTAGCTGCTGGCGAGTTACCGCCTGCGAGAGAGTCTTGCTGATGCTCGCTGAGCCTATATGCTTATAGCCCTGTCTCAGGAGATAGGTCTTGTATTTCCTATACAATAGCCTCTCTGCCAAGATATTTTCCTCGCCGTAGAGGAATACCGCCTCGTCATAGCCTCCGGCGTCTATGAATTTATCGCTTGATACCATGAGCAGCGAGCCGTGTACGGCATACACCTGTACAGCACCGCGGCAGCTTCTATCTGACGGTACTCGCTCTGCACCAGCGACAGTGCTCGCTTTATTGCCATCTGCCGTCGCACTTTGCCCGACTATTGCCGCTGTGCTCTGTCTTAAGTCCGTCTCACCACTATGCGCCTCATCCTGCACGGCTGTCCTGGTGTAGTAGTCTTGCGCATAATTGATATATCTCTTGAATATCCGCCTTGATACCGGCCCTGAGTTCAGCATACACTGCAATACATTACGGCGCTTCCATCCGGAGCTTATGTATTCGTCATAGCTAAAGCTATCTCTTGGTCTTAGCTCTATATATCCGGACTCTGTTCTGCCAGACGCCCTATGCCCCTGCCCTGCCATAACAGCCCCGACCACGGCAGTATCAGCATCTGCCTCAAACACCCCGAGCATATTTTCAATGAGCGATTCATCAAATACGGCGTCTGGATTGGCTATAAGCACCTGCTCTGCGCCAAGTCTATCATGCGCATATCTCACGCCTATATTGTTGCCGTAGCCATAGCCGCCGTTCCTGCCTGTCTCAATAAAATGCACTCTGCTATCATGCCGAGACTCTATCGCCTCGCGTATAAGCTCCGCGCTATTATCCGTAGAGGCATTGTCTACAGCTATGATACTCTCAATGCAAGAAAAGCCGCTGATGCGCTCTATGGCATCAACGGTCCCCTCGGCGTCATTATAATTTAATATCACCGCTGCAAGCTGCACGTCTATATTTTCTCCTAAGTGTTGCCAAACGGCTATGCGGACTGCGTGTTTACACGCAAGGACGCGTAGA
>CAVHZK010000034.1:0-7727 GCA_963640215.1 bacterium
GATTGACATAAGAAATGCTTATGCACAGATCTCAAGTAGTAGAAAGACGAGGCATATCCATGAGAACACACAGTAAAGTAACGGCATTGCTGATAGGACTCGCACTTTTGCTGACAGCCTGCGGCGCAGGTGCTGACGTCTCTGATGAGCCTGTACAGGAGAGTTCATCCGGAGCACCAGCCAAGACCTCGTCAGTATCTCACCAGCCCAAGAGAGCCGGCGTTGACAGCAGCATGCGCCTTGCCTTGGACGAAAACGGGGATCTTAAGATAGATCGCCCCACGAGGATAGACAAGTCGACCAAGGTAAATGACGGCACATGGACTATATTTGTGTACCTGTGCGGGTCAAATCTTGAGAGCGAATCTTACGGCGGCACTGATGATATGCAGCAGATGCTGGAAGCCTATACCGATGAGAATATCAAATTTATCGTCCAGACCGGAGGCTCGAACGAGTGGCATAACGAGCTCTGCGATGCAGAGCACTTTGACAGAATAGAGATATGCAACGGCAAGGCAACACTTGTGGACGAACAGCCCACGGGCGATATGGGAGATGCCAAGTCTCTGTCGGATTTCCTTGAGTGGGGAGTCAAGGAATATCCGGCGTCGAACATGGGACTGGTATTCTGGAATCACGGCGGCGGCAGCATAAGCGGAGTCTGCTTCGATGAAACTCATGATGAGCACAGCTTAAGCCTGCGTAGTATAGATGAGGCACTGCTGAGCGTGAATCCCTATATGGAATACAATTTCGAGTTTGTCGCCTTTGATGCGTGCCTGATGTCAAGCTTTGAGACGGCTAATATACTCGCTTCACATGCCTACTATATGTACGCCTCCGAGGAGGCAGTGCCGGGCTGCGGCATGGATTATACCGCTATGGGCAGGTTTCTCAAGGAACATCCGACGGCAGATGGTGCACAGCTTGGCAAGGCAGTTGCAGACAGCTATTATGAGCTCTGTGTAAATGAGCAGGGCGACGGAGATACTCCGACTATGTCTGTCGTTGATTTGTCGCGGATAGACGAGGTCGTGACCTCTTTCAATGCTTTTTCGCGAGACCTCTACAATACAGTTGATAAGACGGAACAGATGGATGGTGTAATCCGCGATGCGCTGCAGACAGAGCGCTTCGGCGGAAATAATGCGGCTGTCGGGTTCACCAACATGGTGGATCTCGGCGGACTTGTGGACTCGTGCAGTAAGTATTCTGACAAAGCATCTTCCGTCAGGCAGGCACTGCGCAATGCAGTTGTCTATTCTGTAAATGGACCCGTCCATGAAAATGCGAGCGGCTTGACTGTATATTATCCCATCCACATAGGCGGCTCCGCAGAGCTTAAGACCTTCAGCAACATTGCCGTGAGTCCGTACTACCTTGCTTTTGTTGATATCATGGCTTATGCCGCCGCCAATGCGGGAGATATCTCGGCTTATGATGATGGCGCGGTGCTTAGCGGGTGGACAGGACGCGACTATGCCGGCTCGGATTATTGGGAGTATTATGACGAATCGCACCAGACCGGAGAGAGTCCGCTGATTACCTTTGATACTGAGCCACGGGTAGATGAAGACGGAATCTACACATTCAAATTGTCACAGGAGGGGCTTGACAATGCCATCCGTGTATCGGCTTATGTGGATGAGTATACTGAGGGAACGGGAAATTATATTACCTTGGGCGAGAGCGCGGATATCTTCCCGGACTGGGAGACAGGCACATTTTCCGATAATTTTGATGGCTATTGGTTCTCACTGCCTGATGGTCAGAATCTTGCCGTATATGTATGGACGCAGAGCGACGACACCGATGTCTATGTAGCTCCGATTGAGCTAAACGGAGAGCGAACTAATCTTGTATTTACCAATGATTATGCAAATGGTGAGATAAGCATCAACGGCGTCTGGGACGGCATAGGTGCAAGTGGTATGTCCGGAAGAATGACGCAGCTTCAGCCGGGAGATAAAATTGTGCCGCTCTACGAGGTATATAATCAGAATACGGGTGAGGGCAGCACCTATACCGGCGAGGCATATACCTATGCTGAGGGAGACCAGCCACAGTTTGCGCTCCTGTCAGACGATGAATACACTTACTGCTTCGTAATATACGATATGTACGGAGATTATTATTTCACAGAGCCGGTGCATTTTAGTGTATCAGGCGGTGAGGTTTACTATAATAAGGACTGATGCAGACGTATTCAATGTATTTTTTGTGAATAATTCACAATGGACAGAGTATTCTGCTATAATCCGGGTATGAGTGTTTTGTAGGATTGCGAGAGCACGCAGTGCGTAGCAATCCGTACTTTTATAACATGTGATACCCATATACTTACATGAAAGGCAACAATATGAATAATATCAAAGCAGGATCAAACAGCTTGAGCCTTGCGTCGCTTGTATTCGGTATATTGGCTGTAATAGGCAGCTTCGTGGTTGTACCGACACCGCTGCTGGCGGGACTGGCGATAACATTTGCATGGCTCTCAAGGGGCGACCGCAGGATGGGCAATCAGGCTATAGCAGGCAATATATTGGCTCTTATCGCCATAGCTATCAGCATTATTATCTTGACGGTAATCATAGCTGCGGCAGTGTGGGCAGGACAGCGCTATTCCGGATTCCTGCCGGGCTCGTTCTAAGGATATCCTCAGACGAGCGGATATGATTTCCGGAGGCTTGCGCGGGTACTTGACGCGCAGCAGGCTCGTATCGCTTGTGGGCAGGATATTTTGACCACAACAGCATTTTTATAAGTGACATCTAACGAAAGAGGATTTAATACATGCTTAAAGTCGGTGAATGTAAGGCACTTGCAAGGCGTACGCTCTTAGGTCGCTACAGCACTGTGATCTGTGCTTATTTTATCACTATCGGTATAACATTTTTGATGTGGGCGCTCACGATAGCTGCTGGTGGCGCAACACTGTTTGGCGCCGGAGTGTTCGGATCAATGTTCGGAGGCACTGTCGCATTTTCATTTCCCAAGGTTGTCGGCGGAGTCATACTGACTATGTTTCTGATGATTGCGGCTATAATAGTATCACTGTGGTTCGAGATAGGCTCGACCAGATTGATGCTCAACATCTGCCACGGACGTCAATATGGTGTGGGCGATGTTTTCTACGGCTTTAAGAAGGGCTCAAACACACTGCGCTTCGTGGCTATCGGCATAGTGCTCGGGCTGATATATGGCGTCGTTAACTCCATACAGAGGCTCTTATTCCTGCTTGCCGAGTTCATCTTCAAGAATAATGGCACATTGCTTATAATAGCTGTGGTATTCATATCGATAGTCACCCTGCTCATTACCTGGTATATAGCCGTGTCCTTTATGCTTGCCAAGATTATCATAGCGGATCAGCGCGAGACCGGCATAGGCCGTGCGCTCAGTACCTCGCGCAAGCTCATGAAGGGCAGGATGTTAAAGGGCTTCTGGCTGATGTATCTGAGCTTCTTCTTCTGGTATGTGCTGATGTTTGCGTGCGGTATAGCCGCACTGTGGATAGCTCCCTATATAGCCTGCACGACCATCATATTCTATATGGATGCGGACGGCACACTCTGGCAGCTGACTGACGCCGGACGACACGACACAGAGGGGGCACAGACAGAAGCGGCACAGAACGCAGAGCCACAGGCAGTAGGGTATCAGACTGTTGAGCTTCAGACGGATGGGGCAGAGACAGGCGCATATGTTGATGCAGCTACGAGTAGCACTGCCGGAGCTGAGGCTGCCTCAGATACAAGTGTAGATACAGATGCAACTATGGTTGTAGCTGAGGAAAGTGGCATTGAGACTGTTACTGATTCAAGCGTCGATGCAAATTCAGATGTAAATGTGGATGAAGGCGGTATCACAGAAGCTTCTGCGGATATGGGTGCAAACGATACCACCGCCACCAAGTCCAATACGGAGACAACTGCAACGCTTGACACCGCAGCTGCTGATGTCGTATCTGACACCGACGCAAGCGCGGAAGCTAATACTGAAGCTAACAACAGCACCAGCACCAACACCGGCACCGACGAGAAGGCAGGAGACTAACCTATGAAATGCCCCTTTTGCGGTGCAGAGGACACCAAGGTTATAGATTCAAGAGGCGCAGATGACTCTATCACAATAAAACGCAGGCGTCAGTGCATAGTCTGCGGCAGACGCTTCTCGACAGTCGAGAAGATAGAGTCTATGGCTCTGCGTGTAGTCAAGAAGGACAATACCAGAGAAAACTTCGACCGCAGCAAGATAGAGATGGGTATATTACGCTCCTGTCACAAGCGCCCCGTGTCATCGGCACAGATACTGAGAGCAGTTGACGAGATTGAAAATGAACTCTATGCGGAAGGAGAGGCTGAGGTACCAACCTCGCTTATCGGCGAAAAGGTTATGAACAAGCTCAAGGATCTCGATCAGGTTGCTTATGTCAGATTTGCCAGCGTATACAGAGAGTTTAAGGACGTCAACACCTTCATCGAGGAGATTGGCGAGCTGCTCAAGAAATAAGGCGGTGACGCTTTGAGCATATTCAGTTCGTTTTTTCCGTCGGAGTATATCGCAAGCTTCTATGATTATGATTTTGAGTCGGCATATCGTGACGGCAAGCGACTTATATTATTCGATATAGACAATACTCTGGTGCCGCACGGAGCTCCGCCGGACGACAGATGCGAGAGCAAGATAGCAGAGCTTAAGGCCATGGGCTTTAAGCTCTGTGCTGTGTCCAACAATAAGGAGCCGAGAGTCAAGTCATTTTGCGATAAACTCAAGCTTTCCTATATATATAATGCATCCAAGCCAAGCACCAAGGGATACAATCAGGCTATGCTTACCTGCGGCGCGGACAGGGATGAGACGATATTCTTCGGGGATCAGATATTTACAGACATATTGGGCGCAAGACATGCCGGTATTCATTCGGTATTGGTCAAGCCCATAGATCTAAGCACGGATGAGATACAGATAAAGCTCAAGAGACACTTAGAAAAGCCCGTGTTAAGAGCATACTTTCGAGAGAAAGGTCTTGCAATCGCTGATTATTTCCATTAAGATATTAGTCGATTACGTGCATTTACAGAGTACAGATGTTTTTGGAGGATTATATATGGTATCAGCAGGCGATTTCAGAAACGGCATGACGGTTGAGATTGAGGGACAGGTGCTCCAGATTGTGGAGTTCCAGCATGTTAAGCCGGGTAAGGGCGCAGCTTTCGTAAGGACGAAGTGCAAGAATGTTATCAACGGCGGTGTAGTCGAGAAGACCTTCAGACCGACCGAGACCTTCCCGCAGGCTCCCATCGAGAGGAAGGAGATGCAGTATCTCTACAAGGATGGCGAGCAGTATATCTACATGGATATGGACAGCTACGAGCAGATCTCACTCAACGAGGAGCTTGTAGGCGACGCGATGAAGTTCGTTAAGGAAAATGAGATGTGCCGCATTTGCTCATACAAGGGCAGCGTATTCTCAATAGAGCCGCCGATGTTCGTGGAGCTGGAGATTACGGATACAGAGCCGGGTCTCAGAGGCGATACGGCGACCAATGTTATGAAGCCTGCTACGGTTGAGACGGGCGCAGAGATAAAGGTTCCGCTCTTTGTCAATATCGGCGATAAGATACAGATAGATACACGTACCAACGAGTATCTCAAGAGAGTGTAACACATCCTGTATATATGGATTATTTTGTGCCCGACTTAAGTTAAGTCGGGCATAGTTATCTTAATGATACCATGGTCGAGGTGGCTAAGGATTGCGAGAGCGTGTAAGTACAGAGCAATCCGGTATCAGTTACCCAACATCATCTTAATGTAATTATGAGAGACAAGATTATAGATCTGTTAAATGATATATGTGCAGAGGGCTTCAAGGCGGCAGGATACGACGCCAAATACGGACGCGTCAATGTGAGTAATCGCCCCGACCTGTGCGAGTATCAGTGCAACGGTGCGATGGCACTTGCAAAGCAAGAGCACATGAAACCCATAGAGATAGCCGATAAGGTTGTA
Source organism: bacterium (assembly GCA_963640215.1). GTDB lineage: Bacteria > Bacillota > Clostridia > Lachnospirales > Lachnospiraceae > Avilachnospira. The sequence continues at coordinate 6,019 of CAVHZK010000034.1, forward strand.
GCGAAGCTCCAGGGGCATCCCGCATTTTCATGTTTAGAGTCATGTATGCCGGGATTTATCAATATTTCACTGAGTACCAAGTTCCTTGCATCCTACATGAGCAATATGCTCTGCGATGAGCAGGGGGGCTTGATCAAGACGGATGCGCCCAAGCATATCATAGTGGATTATGGCGGCGCCAATGTAGCCAAGCCGCTCCATGTAGGGCATCTGCGCTCGGCTGTCATAGGCGAGTCGATAAAGCGCATAGGCGCGGCACTTGGCAATGAGATGACAGGAGATGTGCACCTTGGCGACTGGGGACTCCAGATGGGTCTCATCATAGAGGAGCTTAAGGACAGGCAGCAGACCGAATTTACCTTGGTAGAGTTAGAGGAGATATATCCGGCGGCCTCCAAGAAGTCCAAGGAGACTGTCAGCGAGGACAGCGACGAGCTAACTGAGGCGGCTAAGGCATTCAAGGCGAGAGCGCTCAAGGCTACCGCTATGCTGCAGAGTGGGGACCCTGAGTGTCGTGCAGTCTGGGAGCGTATCATGGAGCTCTCCAAGGCAGATCTCAAGAAGAACTACGACGCCCTCGATGTACATTTTGAGCTCTGGAAGGGCGAGTCCGATGTACAGAAATACATACCGGAGATGCTGCAGAGTTTCATAGATAAAGGCATAGCCTATGATTCACAGGGGGCATTAGTTGTCGATGTGGCAGAGGACAAAGATACCAAGGAGCTGCCGCCCTGCATAGTCAGGAAATCCGACGGATCGGCGTTATACGCGACAACGGATCTCGCGACCTTGGTTGAGCGCGAGCTTCTATACAAGCCGGACGCATATATCTATGTTGCCGACAAGAGGCAGAGCCTGCATTATACGAGCTTCTTCAGGGTAGCAAGGAAGGCAGGTATAGTGCGCCCTGAGGAGGGATTGAGCTTCCTTGGCTTTGGCACCATGAACGGTAAGGACGGCAAGCCCTTCAAGACCCGCGAGGGCGGCGTCATGCGCTTGGAGCTATTGATAAAGGAGATATGCGAGAGCGTATATGACAAGATACGCGCTACCAGAGACGAGAGCGAGATATCAGACGCTGAGGCAAGGAAGATATCCGAGACCGTAGGGCTTGCGGCACTCAAATACGGAGACCTCCAGAATCAGGCGTCCAAGGACTATATATTTGATATAGACAGATTTACAAGTTTCGAGGGCAATACCGGTCCGTACATACTCTATACCATAGTGCGTATAGGCAGTATACTTAATAAATGCGATAAGGCAGAGCTTGACAAGGTGTTGGGCAGCAGCGCAGAGGATATCGAGAGATATATTGAAGCCGCAGAGGCAGAGCCCTCGGTCAAGGCACTCTCCCTTATCATCACCCGCTATAATGAGCTCGTACAGTCGGCCTGGGAACAGCTCGCACCACACAAGATATGCCAGTTTATCTATGAGCTCTCCGATGCGTTCAATACCTTCTACCACGATGTGAAGATATTGAGCGAGGAAGATAAGACCAAGAAGGCAGGGTACATCTGCGTATTGCAGCTTACGAAACGTGTGCTCACGGATTGCATACACATGCTGGGATTTGATGCGCCTGAGAGAATGTGAGATAGGTTGGATCCAGTGTAAAAGTACGGATTGCTACGCGCTTACGCGCTCCCGCAATCCTACAAAACATTCATACCCGCTCAGTTTTCTTACGAAAACTGGCTATG
>CAVHZK010000035.1:0-4854 GCA_963640215.1 bacterium
ATCTGAAGCCTATGCTCAAGGAATTAAGCAGGGCGGCCATGGTAGACGGTCCGGTTATCGTCACGTGGTATTTTGTCTGGCACTCCTCCACCAGCCCGTCTATGCGCAATACCTCGGCATACAGTGACTCAGTAGGCAGAAACATAACCCCAAAGTCCGTAGTATGCGGCGGATCAATATATTTATCTCTTATATCCTTGGCGTCAGACTTTACTCTCTGCTCAAGCTCCTTGACAGCATTCCTCAATGCATCAGCATCGGACGCCTCTGACGCCTCGCGTATTCTGTCATAATAGCTTGATGGGAACTTGGAGTCTATCGGCAGATACATATATGCGCCGGTTATCTCCTTATCCGGTATCTTGACTGCAAATTCGACAGCCTCTCGGTTATCGGCTCTGCCGGATTTCTTGGTCGTGACATTTTTATCATAGAGTGTACCCGGCAATATGTCCTCAAGTATCTTCTCTAACTGTATCTCGCCGAATATGCCACGCGTCTTGACATTGGACAAGGTCCTGTTGAGCGAGCTCACGCCGGTCTCGAGTCTAGCAAGTGTACCGAGCGACTCGTATAGTCTATTCAGCTGTTCTCCCACATTCTTGAATGAAGTATCAAGCCTCTCATTAAGAGATACATCCAGCTTGTCATTGATATCCTTACGCATGTCCTCTAACTTGGTCTTGTTGGTCTCGCGCATCTCGGAGAGAGACTCGCTCAGCACCTTCTCAAGATGCTCGTGATTTCTGTTGAGGGTCTCGGCAAGCTCCGTGCGGTTCTTGCGGCTCTCGTCTAAATCACTGCTGCGGCGTGATTCCATATCGCGCCTTATCTCCGCTATCCCCTCACTGCTCTCGCGTGACAAGTCCGCCTGAAAGTTACGGAGCATATCCTCTATCTCCTCCTCATGCTCCTTCATGCGCTTAGCACTGCTGCCCTTTCCCGACAACAAGAGTATGAGATTAACTATGAGCAGTACAACTATGATTATGGGTATATATGTGCTGATGAGATCCTGCATATTGCACCTCTTATGTGATATTAGAAACTGAGCTGGTGTGATTGTCTAAGAGATAGCGAGAGTGTGTAGTGGGCAAAATTTCTTTTGCCCACTATGTTATACAATACGTCTAAGGATTATTTATCGCCTTGCCATCAATGCCTTGATGCCCTTCTCCAAACCGTCTACGGAGAGATCATACATATTGAATATCTCGGCAAGCTTCATATGAGTCTGCGACCAATAGCCGTAGCTTGTAGGCAGTGGCTCCGGGTTCAGCCATATCAGATAGGGATATTGCTGCTTAAGGCTCAGGAGTCTGTCCAGACCGGTATTCTCGTCATAGGAGCGCGTGCGCCAGTCGTATCTCTTGTCCATGAGCTCATTGGGATTCATGGCCGCATCGCTCACGATGATGACCTTGTACTCGCTTCCAAAGTTACCGAGCAGCCAGTCCGTAGTCACGCTGTCCTTGCCGAAGAGCTCCGGCGTCGTATAGAGCTTGTCGTATATACAATTATGAAAATAATATGTATGTAGCTCCTTGAAGAAATTGGACTTGGTCGCCGCCTTGAACAGAGTCGTGCACATGCTCGAATACCAGTCCATGGAGCCGCCGCTGTCCATCAGCATGATGAGCTTGACCGCATTCTTGCGCGGGTTCTTCATGCGTATCTTAAGGAGTCCAGCATTATTGCCGGTATCCTCTATGGTGCCGTCTATGTCTAATTCCTTCTCCGCATTAGGATCATCCGTACTGAACTGTCTTAGCTTACGGAAAGCCACCTGATAGGAGCGGTTGTCCAACACTTTGTCAGTGCGGAAGTCTCTGAATTTGCGCTCCGTTGCCACCGACATAGCCGTCCTGTGCATACTCTCGCCGCCTATGCGTATGCCGTTCGGGAACCAGCCGCTGTTGCCGTAGCCAGTACGTCCCTGAGTACCTACCCACTTGGTTCCGCCGTTATGCTCGGCATCCTGTTTCTTGAGTGTCTCCTCCATTTTCTTGAGGAGCTCCTCGAACTTCTGGTCCTTAAATACCTGCTTCATATCCTCAGAGAAGTCATTATGCAGATCCTCCTTGGGCTTAAGCAGCCACTTCATTACCTCGTCCGGCACTGGTCCCTCATAGGGCACGCCCCTGAAGACCTCAACAAAGGTCTGGTCGAATTTATCAAACTCCACCTCTGACTTCACCACTATGGCGCGTGCCAGATGATAAAAGCCGGTAAAGCTCTGATCGTGGAGTCCTTTCTCTAAGGCCTCCATCAGAGTCATCCACTCATTTAGCGAGACATCGAGCCCGTTTTTTCTTAATGTATAAAAAAATTCGAGAAACATATACGCTTACCCTTGAGATGCTTTCACAATCCCGCCTTGTGCAGCGTAACTATATCCTTGTCCTTCTTTAAGAGTACTCCGGCAAACGGAATCTTGCTCTCTATGAGCTTGGGATTCACTCCGCTCTCGCTTAGAGCTCTCAGCCAGTCTATGAGCTCTGAGGTGCTGGGCTTCTTGTCGATGCCGCGCATATCTCTGATGAGATAGAACGCCATCATAGCCTGATTTACAAGCTTGTCTGCAAGATTATCAAAATGCACCTTGATGATCTCTGTCATCTGCTCCTTGTTCGGGAACTCAATGTAGTGGAAAATGCATCTCCTAAGGAAGGCATCCGGGAGCTCCTTTTCCGCGTTGGAGGTAATGATAACCACAGGTCTGTTCTTGGCCTTGATAGTCTCGCCTGTCTCCGGTATATTGAACTCCATCTGATCAAGTTCCCATAACAGGTCGTTGGGGAACTCTATATCAGCCTTATCTATCTCATCTATAAGCAGTACTACCTGCTCGTCTGCGGTAAATGCCTCGCCCAATTTGCCGAGCTTGATATAGTGAGCGATATCGTCAACGCCATGTGTTCCAAACTGGCTGTCATAGAGACGCTGCACTACATCATAGACGTAGAGACCGTCCTGCGCCTTGGTCGTTGACTTGATGTTCCAGATGATGAGCTTCTTACCGAGTGCATGTGCCACAGCCTCGGCAAGCTTGGTCTTGCCTGTGCCTGGCTCTCCCTTTACGAGCAGCGGCTTCTGCAGAGCCATGGCTATATTCACCGTGGTGAGCAGATCCTCCGATGCTACATACTTGTCATCGCCCTGAAATGTTTCCTTGTTCTGTGCCTTAGTTTCTGCCATGTTTCTTACTCGACCATCTCTCTGCGACCTGTGCGGCAGGAGCCGGTCTATCCTTTCCTGTGTTGGTGTTTTTGATTGTCTTTTAGAGGATTTCCCTCGTCTCGGTCTCGTCGCTTGCCTCGGCTATGATGGGCTTCAGCTTATCGAGATATGCCTCGACCTGCTGCGGGCAGCGTCCTATATATCTCGAGGGCTCAAGTATCCGGCTTAGCTCCCCATCCTTTAATCCTAACTTGGGCTCGGAGGAAAGCAGCTCTACGAGGCCTCCCTTTTCGCCATTCTTCATGCGAGCGGTCGCCTTCATGGTGCAGCCTCTTATTATCTCATGGAGCTCCTGACGGTCGCCTCCGCGCTTTACCGCCTCCATCATGATATTCTCCGTGGCAATAAAGGGCAGATACTCCATGACTGCGCTCTCTATCACCTTCTCATTGACCCTAAGTCCCGATGCGACATTGCGCGCAATAATGAGCACGGCATCTGCACATAGGAAGCCCTCCGGCAGAGAGATACGCCTGTTGGCGGAGTCGTCCAGCGTCCTCTCGAGCCACTGTACCGAGGCTGTCATTGGCGCATTTAACGCATCTGCCATCAGATATCTCGACAGCGAGCATATACGCTCACAGCGCATAGGATTACGCTTATACGGCATAGCTGAGGAGCCTATCTGATGCTCCTCAAACGGCTCGTCAAGCTGTCTGTCATGCTGCAGCAGTCTGATGTCATTTGCCATACGATAGCAGCTCTGCGCGATAGATGAAAGTGCATTAAGTATGCGTGTATCCTGCTTGCGCGGATAGGTCTGGCCGCATACGTCATATACGGCATCAAATCCAAACATAGCGCAGATCATCTCATTCATCTTGGCTATCTTGGACTCTTCTCCGTCATAGAGATCCATGAAGCTCGCTTCCGTACCGGTAGTACCGCGGCATCCGAGCAGCTTCATCCCGCCTATAACATGATCAAGCTCATCAAGGTCCGACACCAGATCCTGTATCCAGAGACTCGCCCTCTTTCCTACCGTGACAAGCTGCGCCGGCTGATAATGTGTATATCCGAGCGTAGGCAATGCCTTGTATCTGTCGGCAAAGTCAGCAAGTGCCGCTATAACATTTATAAGCTGCTTACGTATATGTATAAGAGCATCTCTGTAAATGATGAGGTCTGCATTGTCAGTCACATAGCAGCTCGTAGCTCCGAGATGTATGATACCGGCAGCCTTGGGTGCAACCTTGCCGTAGGCATATACATGCGCCATGACATCGTGGCGAACTTCCTTTTCACGAGCCCTGACCACGTCATAATCTATATCGCTTATGTGATTTTTAAGCTCCTCGACCTGCTCGCTGCTTACCGGCAGTCCCAGCTCATGCTCAGCCTCAGCGAGTGCGACCCAGAGCTTCCGCCAGGTCTGATATCTCGTGTCAGCCGAGAAAAGCCCCAGCATATAATCCGAGGCATATCTCTGTGATAAGGGTGATTCGTACTTATTGTTCATCCGGTATATCTCCCGTACGTTACTCTAAAAGTGTTGACGGATGCAAAATCGGACTGCATGCTTGCATGCAAGGATGGTTTTGCATTTGGCAACCTCAAATGTATGAATATGCGCGAGCAATGAGGAAGAAGCCGAAGCTTGCTTGAGTCTATGAC
>CAVHZK010000036.1:0-4563 GCA_963640215.1 bacterium
CACATTCATACCCGCTCAGTTTTCTTGCGAAAACTGGCTATGTATTCATGTTTTGTAGGTTGCCAAATACAAAAGCATTCTCGCGTGCAAGCACGCAGCCTGCTTTTGTATCCGTCAACACTTTTAGAGCATAAAAGTAGCGGCACCCTCAGGTGCCGCCGCAAGTTTGGAAGTTTGTTATAAATTTATATTTAATTCAATATAAGGTTTGGAAGTACCGTAACTATACCCGGTATGAAGGTAACAAGCATAAGGCTTATGAACAGCGGGAGATAGAACGGTGCTGTTGCCTTAATCATACGGTCAAGGCTGATGTTAGCAACCTTAGCTGTAGCATAGAGGCACATTCCAACCGGAGGAGTCAAGAGTCCTATCATAAGGTTGAGCACTATCATAACTCCGAGGTGCAGCATGTCTATGCCGAGCGTCGTAGCAAGCGGCGCAAGGATGGGCACAAGGATGATAAGTGCTGCATTTGTCTCCATGAAGCATCCTATGATAAGGAAGAATACATTGAGCAGGAGCAGTATTATTATCTTGTTGTGCGTAACCTCAAATATAAGGTTCATGAATGCTGTCGGAAGCTGTGTTCTCGTGAGCAGATATCCGTACAGAGACGAAGCACACACGATGAACATGATGGAAGCCGTCTCCTTACCTACATCTCTGAGTACCTCGAAGAACTCCTTCCATGTAACCTCACGGTATACAACCATGGTCAGGATGAAGGCATAGAGTGATGCAACTGCTGCGCCCTCAGTAGGTGTGAATATACCCGACATGATACCGCCTATCAGTATGATGGGAGTAAGCAGCGGGAAGAACGCATCTACGAAATCCTTCCATATCTCCTTGAGAGACGGTAAATGTCTCTTGGGATAGTGTCTCTTAACCGAGAAATAATAAACCATTATGCAGAGCGTAAGACCAACTAAGAGTCCCGGCAGAATACCGCCTATAAGGAGCTTTGCTATGGAGACATTTCCGGCAGAAACACCGAATACAATAAGCGGAATGCTCGGAGGAATGATAGGTCCTATCGTAGAAGATGCTGCGGTGATGGCAGCCGCGAAATCCACATCGAAGCCCTCATTCTTCATGGCCTTAATCTCGATGGTTCCGAGACCTGCTGCATCTGCAACAGCCGAGCCGCTCATGCCGGCAAATACTATCGAAGCCAATACATTGGCATGTCCGAGTCCACCCGGTATCCAGCCTACAAGTGTGTTGCAGAACTTGAATATACGTGTCGTAATAGAACCGGTATTCATCAGCTTTCCTGCGAGCAGGAAGAAAGGAATAGCTAACAGTGTAAAGTTGTTGGCAGAGAAGGCTATCTTCGTTGCCACAACATCAAAAGGAATCTCTCCTCTTGTTATCAAAAGAACGGCAATAGATACGAGGCCTATTGCATAAGGTGCACCGAATCCGAGCAGGAAAAGTGCAACAAGACCAATCAAAAATACAGCAATGATCATCCCTCAAGCTCCTCCTTCTCGATTTTCTTGCCGGTTAAGATTATTTTGAAATTCTGAACCAAATAATACAGCTGATATATTATCATCAGCGGACATCCGATAATCATAGGTATGAAAAACATCTTCTGCGATACCTGCGGCAGTGAGCCGAGATAGCTGATAGTTGTCTTGCAGGCAACAAATGCACCTACAATCAGTATGATATTAAAGCATATAGACAGCACAGATACTACGACCTCCCATGCTCCGTACAATCTTGCAGGAAGCAGGTCTATCAGCATAGTTGTGCGTACCTCGCCGTTATCTCTCTCAAGGAGCACTGCGCCGAAGAATACCATGTATATGTACAGTGCTCTCATCATCTCCTCCGTCCACGGAACAGATACCTTAATTACGAAACGGAACAATACCTGCGCTATACCGAGTACTGTGATAACTGTCACAGATGATACGGTGAGTATCGCTCCTATATAGTAGATAACCTTATCAAGTTTATTCCACAAAATCTTTTACCCCCTAAATCACGGTAAAATCACATGCCAGCGCTTTTGCTGGCGCCACATATAATAAAAGTTACGGATTGCTACACGCTTACGCACTCTCGCGTGCAAGCACGCAGCCTGCTTTTGTATCCGCCAGCACTTGTCTCCATATAATATGTGCCGCGAAACGAGCTGCTTATTAGATAAGCTTATTTCGCCCCGCGGCACGGGAACTAACTAACCATCAAAACATTTACATAAATGTTGAGATTACTCTCCAAGCTTCTTGTATACAGCTTCCTTAGCCTCAGGAGCAAGTGTATCTGCACAAGCCTTGATAGCGTCCATAGCTGCCTCACGGAACTCAGCCTGATCAACCTCTACAAAGGTGTGACCCTCGGTCTTCATCTTCTCGATGATCTCGTCCTGTCTTGCATAGAGGTTGGAGTTAACCTCCTCAAGAGCCTCCTCAGCTGCCTCATCAAATGCCTGCTTGTACTCGTCCGGAAGACTGTCATAGAAGTCACAGTTTACAGCCCAGGTATAGAAGGTATTGATATGGCTGGTCATCATTGTGTGAGACTGAACCTCGCAAAGTCCTGCCTGATAGTAGGTCTCGATCGGATTCTCCTGTCCGTCTACAACGTTGGTCTGAAGAGCGGTAAATACCTCTGACCAGTTAACTGGAGTTGTAAGTGCGCCAAGTGCTCCCCAAACATCGAGATAGAACTTGGTCTCAGGAACGCGGAGCTTGAATCCAGCAAGATCAGCCGGATGCTCGATAGCCTTATTAGCTGTAAGCTGACGAGGTGCTCTCCACTCACGTCCTACGATGTACATGCCGCCGTCATTCTTAACCTTCTCATCTACTATATCCGAGATGGAATCCCAGTATGCGATAGACTCCTCGATGTTCTCGAATACGAACGGAATACTTGTTGCATTGTAATCCTGCAGAAGCTGTGTTAAGAATACATCTCCGAACAGTGCAAACTGAATCTCGTTTGTCTTGATCTGTGTAAGGTTCTCCTGCTCTGTTCCGAGTGATGCACCTGCAAATGTGCTGACCTTAACGTGTCCGTCTGTCTTCTCTGAAAGCAGCTCGCCGAACTTCTGTACTGTCAGATCCTCGATGGCACCTGCATTGGTATGAAGTGCTGCAACGCACTCATATACCTTGCCGTCATCTGCCGGAGCGGCAGCCTCAGTCTCAGCAGCTGCAGCACTCTCGCCTGCTGCAGCAGTCGTTGTGCTTGTTGATGAGCTTCCGCAAGCTGCAAGTGATGCGACCATAGCGCAAGCAGTTGCAACAGCCAAAATTCTCTTTTTCATAAATTCTTTACCCTCCTGTAAAATATATAAAACTATATGATTATAGTTTCTTAACTCATCCGTTTACCTTGAGTATGCTCTTTACGATAAATTCCTTCCTCGTATCCTGCAGCTCAAACGCCTCGGCAGCCTCATCGAACTCGAAGCATCTCGTGACTATCTTCCTGAACAGATCTCCTCTGTGACTAAGCAGCTCGATAGCCTTATCGAAATCCTCGCCCGTGTAATTCAATGAGCCTCTTATATCCAGCTCCTTAAATACCATCGGATAGGTATTAAGCGTCATTTCCTTGGTAATCATCGCATAGTAGACGATGTTGCCGCCGGTTCCTACTATATCTATAGCCTGCTCAAGTATATTGGTTGAGCCTGCGCCGATAATGAGGTTCTGTCCTCCGTCGTTGCCGAAGAACTCTCTTGACTTTGCAGCGGCGTCCTCTCTGGCTACATTTACAGTAACAGCAGCACCCAATTCCTTAGCCAGTGCCAGATTGCGATCGTCTATATCTGTAGTCATAATCCTTGTGAATCCGTAGCTTGGAGCTATGGCAAGTATCATAAGTGCAATCGCGCCGGAGCCTAAGATAATGAGATCCCCGTTATGACCCTCAGGCACCCTGCCTATGGCATGTGTAGCTACTGCAAGCGGCTCCGTAATTGAACCAAGATCCAGCGGAACGTCCTTTAAGTCAAAGGTAACTGACTCCGGTGCTGCGAAATAATCTGCAAATGTACCGTTCCACTTGGGTGTGCCCGGCAGTATCTTGGATGTGCACAGATTGGACTTGCCTGCCTTGCATGCCGGGCACTTGCCGCAGCCTATCTGAGGCATAACCGTTACATGGTCGCCGACCTTGCGTGTCTTGACATTCTTGCCGACCTTCTCCACGACACCGGATATCTCGTGACCGAGCATAACCGGCGGAATCCTGAAAGCATGTCTGCCCTTGTATGCGTGCAGATCTGATGCACATATACCTGCATAAGCAGTCTTAATCAATACCTCGTCGTCCTTTATCTCTGGAACCTCGATATCCCTGTATCCTATCTTGTTCGGCTCCTCTGCATATATTGCTCTCATCTTACCCCCTTGCTGCGCTGTGTGCTGCTGTTAAAGCTGACATTGCTGCGGTAAATGCTTCCCGCCACACTTTTTTTCGCTGTGCGACACTCCGCCTTATTGCAGTCTGTCTCTAACGCCTGCGCAGTCTGTTGAAATGTTACTCTAAAAGTGTTGCCAAACGGCTATGCGGACTGCGTGTTTACACGCA
>CAVHZK010000037.1:0-5076 GCA_963640215.1 bacterium
TGGCGTATCCACATAAGCCATAATCTTATCTACATACAGGGGTCTGTAAATCATGGTGCCCACCTCCGTTTGTGGATACTATACCGCAGTTCTTGTGAAATGTTAATAGTTTTGCGGTTTCAAATCGCAAAACTTCTTATTCGCTTACTATCACTTTCTGATCCATGTCTCAAAATCCTATATACGCATCCAGTGCTACAGCGCCCCGTGTTTCTCGAGCCACGGGTTGAGAGCAGTGCGCAGGCGGCTGAAGAGCTCAGATATGATCCTGTTGCTGAGCAAGACTGTCAGCACTATGCTGAACAGCACGAGTCCTGCCACATGGAGTCTGTTGAAGGGGTCTATCATCTCGTAGAAGCCGGCAAACTGCAATATGTCGCGGAGCGGTCTGTGCACAAAATATATGGGCAGAGTGTTTCTGCCGAGCTCCGATATGATGGCCATGCGTCGATTCAGCATATTGCCTATGAGACCGAGTGACATGCTCATGGCGACCCCGTACCAGATGAGATTGACTAGCCACATCCACTGCGTGCAGTCAGTTGCGTAGCGCTTGTAGTCTGCTCCGAATACAACCAGATTGAACTTGAAGAATAGATCCTTGATGCCGACCAATATCATAAATGTGCAGAATAATGCAAATATATCCACCGGCCTCTTGAAGCGGCTCAGCAGATATCTGTCTAACTGCAGCTGCGAGCAGAAATAACCCGTATAGAAGAAGGGCATGAATGTGAGGATACGATCCAAGCTGAGTACAGAGCCTATCTGTATGTAATATTTGAGAAATGACACCCCCGCAAACATAGCGATGGTTATATACAGAGATGAACGCCTGCCCCTGAAGCGCTGAAAGAAGGGTATGGTCATATACCATACGGTAAGCGCCAGCAGATACCACGGTGCTCCGCTTTCCTTGAAGAAATGCGGGATTAGTTCCATGTGTCCCTCTGCCATGCCCTCAGTGAAGTAGACTACGAGCTCGTACACTGTATAGAGCCAGAACATCTGCACGGCCTTGCCCCATCTGAACCTGCCGTCCCTGTACACGCCCTTGGCATAATACCCGGAGAGCATGACGAAGCATGGCATATGAAAGGCGTAGATGACATAGGTCAGACCGAGTATCAGACGTGTCTCGCTCTGATTAATCGGTAGCAGAAAATGCCCGATAACAACTAATATTATCAGGACTCCGCGTACATTATCCAAGCGCATGTCTCTCTGTATTCTGCCGCGGTGCGTGTGCTGCGAAATATATGGTCTTTTTGCAAAAAACTGCGCCATTACCGGTTACTGCTGTTTCATAAGCCAAGCCTTATCGTTGTGCTCGGGATGTGCCCAGACCTCCTCTAACATAGAGTGCAGGAGCTCGCCTATCCCGCGCCCCTCTGCCATGCCTGCTGCCTTGATGTCGTCGCCGCTGACCTTAAGCTCCGCAAGATACACAGGCTCATCATTGGCATCAATTTGCTCGCATATCCTCATGATACACGAAATATCTTCATCGCGGCACATTTTCTTGTAGAGAGTGGTGCCGGAGGAGATAAATTTGAGCATCACTAACTCTGCAAATAATTCCGGCTCCATGCCTGACATGATGCGCTTAACCGATACCGGGTCGGACGTAATCGGGCTCAATATGTGCTGTGCGAGCTTCACAGTATTCCTGCGTGTGTCATTGTCACTCTTAAGGTCTCTCAGCATCTCGTCTATGTGTGCAGGTTCCATGCCCTCGGTAAGCAGGGCAAATCTGATATAGCGCCTGTCTGTACCCGTCGCAGCGCATAGATTAAATGCACTGTCCTGTGCTGAAAACGCGTCCCGCTTAAGCTCTGCAAGCTGCGCTATATTTATTTCGCGAAAGTGCTTGGCGACATAAGGCACTATTCCTAACTGAAATATATCGGCGATACGCTCTATATGTGCCGAGCATACAAGCTTGGTCAGCTCTGTAAATATGCGCTCCTTTGACACAGCACGCAGGCTGTAAGCATGTGCTGATATGGCGTCTCTCGTTGCTGCATCTATATCGAAGTCAAGCTGTGCTGCAAAGCGCACGGCTCTAAGTATGCGCAGGGCGTCCTCACTAAAGCGCTCATTGGCATCTCCTACGCATCTGATGATGCCACGTTTTAGATCCTCCCTGCCGCCGAAGAGGTCGATGAGTCCGTCCTCGTCATTGTATGCCATCGCATTTACAGTGAAATCCCTGCGTCTTAGATCCTCGCCTATCTGTTCTGTAAATATGACATTTGAGGGGTGGCGGCTGTCCTTGTATTCTCCGTCTATCCTGTAGGTCGTAAGCTCGTATGCGCCTCCGCCGATGAGTACAGTTACCGTGCCGTGCTCTATGCCTGTATCAATGGTGCGTCTGAATATGGACTTGATGTCCGCTGGCAGTGCCGAGGTGGTTATGTCCCAGTCCCCCGGAGCTACGCCTAAGATGCTGTCTCTCACGCAGCCTCCGACTGCATAGCCTTCAAAGCCGTGGGCTTTCAGCTCGGCTATGATGTGCTGCACGTTGGCTGGTAGTGTGATGCGCAGGTTCTTCTCTTTTTTGATGCTTCGTTTGGTCATGTGGATACAGTTATGCGTGGCAGCGCGTAGCAATCCGTACTTTTATTATATGTGGCGCCTGCAAACACGCAGGCATGATGGTTTACGCTGCCATCTACAAGTGCTCCGCGCTCGTCGATGTGCGCAGCTGCCGAATGTACTAACAAAATTTTGCCCTGTACTCATCAAGGGACTGTCTTTGCTAAGCGACAGTCCCTTGATTGCTGATATCAGTATTAGTACGCTCTTCCCCAGTATACCATCATTCCGCCGGGTTTGCCGCAATTTACGCAGCAGTCGCCGATGTGCTCCTGCTTGAACGGTATGCAGCGTGATGATGCGCCTGTCTTCTCCTTGACTGCCTCCTCACATTCTCTGCTGCCGCACCACATTGCCTTGACGAAGCCTTTCTGGTTGTCGAGTATCTGCTCCATCTCGTCTATGTTCTGTGCCGGGAACGTATGTGCCTCAAGGTATGCCTTGGCAGTCTCGTACATATTGGTCTGTATCGCCTCTAAGAGCGCGCCTGTCTCCTGCTCTATACTGTCAAGTGAGCACGTCGTCTTCTCGTGGGTATCTCGTCTGACAAGCACTGCCTGATTGCTCTCTATATCTCTCGGTCCTATCTCTATGCGTAAGGGGATGCCTCTCATCTCTGAGTCTGCAAATTTGAAGCCCGGAGTCTTGTCTCTTGCATCAAGCTTAACTCTGTAGCCTGCCTTAACGAGTCTTCCTTTGAGCTCTTCTGCCTTATCGAGCACGCCCTCTTTCTGCTGCATGATGGGGCAGATGACTACCTGAGTCGGCGCAATATGAGGCGGAAGCTTGAGTCCCTCGTTGTCGCCGTGCACCATGATGATAGCACCGATAATACGTGTGCTTAATCCAAATGAGGTCTGATGCACGTACTGGAGCTTGTTGTCCTTATCCGTGTACTGTATATTGAATGCCCTTGCAAATCCGTCCCCGAAGTCATGAGAGGTGCCGGACTGGAGTGCCTGACCATCGTGCATAAGAGCCTCTATGGTGTAGGTTGACTGAGCTCCCGCGAATTTCTCCTTCTCGCTCTTCTTGCCCTTGATGACAGGGATAGCCAGCTCCTCCTCGCAGAAATCAGCATAGACGTTGAGCATCTGCTCAGTGCGTGCCTTGGACTCCTCAGCCGTAGCATGAGCGGTATGTCCCTCCTGCCACCAGAACTCCCTTGAACGCAGGAAAGGTCTCGTCGTCTTCTCCCAGCGCACTACCGAGCACCACTGATTGAGGAGCTTGGGCAGATCTCTGTAGGACTGAACCTTCTTGGCATAATAATCGCAGAACAGAGTCTCTGAGGTAGGTCTTACACAGAGTCTCTCCTGTAATTTATCGAAGCCTCCGTGGGTGACCCATGCCACCTCTGGAGCAAAGCCCTCTACATGGTCTGATTCCTTCTGTAAGAGGCTCTCAGGTATAAACAGCGGCATAGCGCAGTTCTCTACTCCGGTCTCCTTGAAACGCCTGTCGAGCCCGCGCTGTATCATGTCCCAGATAGCAAAGCCAGCAGGCTCCAATATCATGCAACCCTTGACCGACGAATAGTCGCAGAGCTCTGCTTTCCTGACTACGTCCGTGTACCACTGGGCGAAATCCACCTCCATGGACGTGATGTCTTCCACTAATTTCTTGTCATTTGCCATTATATTATCTCCGTAAATGAATAAATTTTATTATCTCCGTAAATGAATAATTATACAGAGCTAAATATACTAAACCTATCCGGCTTTTTCAAGGCTTATGCCTCTGCCCTCTCAGTCTCATATCCTCTGTGATTATAGCGCAAAACCGGCAGAGCGTGTGCTCCGCTTTCTTGCCGTTTTCCACAAAATATGCTATCATCCCAAGGTGAGGTTTAGACAAAATGATTAGTGACGCGGACGCCAAGCTTAATTTCAGTAAGTTTATCAAGGCTCTTTCTGAGGAAGATAAGCTCAATATTTTCTATTCTGTATTATACAACGATCAGATAGGTGTAAATATTACGGACAGCAAGGGACAGGCTGTCTTCCTTAATGATGCGCACAGCCGCATTACGGGACAGGACAAGGAGCTCTATCTTGAGCATACCATGTATGAGCTTGAGGAGCAGGGCGTAGTTACCCCCTCCGCCTCCATCAAGGTCATAGCGACCGGTGAAAAGGTCACTGTCCGACAGTCCACGCCGCACAACCACAGCTACGATGTCAGCGCATTTCCCGTATTCAATTCGTCGGGTGAGCTATGCTATGTTGTCAATCTGCTCTCGGATATCACGGAAGCTGTCAACTTCAAGAAGCGTGTCAGCGAACTTGAGGAATACTCCAATATATTGAAGCAGGCCATCACAGGCGACGGACATCTGATATACCAGAGCTACATCATGCAGCAGGTAGTCGAGAAGTCGCAGCGTGTTGCCGAGACTGACGCCAGCGTACTGATTACTGGTCCGTCCGGCGTCGGCAAGGAGCTTATCGCCGATATCATTCACGAGCACAGTCTGCG
>CAVHZK010000038.1:0-3110 GCA_963640215.1 bacterium
CCGCTCCCGTTGTATTGAGCAGGATATCATCCACATCGAAGCTGCCGACTCTGAATACATATTGAGTACATTCGATGAGCAGGCTTGTCACAAATCCAACGCATACCGCGTCAGCTATATCCTTTCGCCTTGTTATAGCAGGTACGAGATATCCGCAGGGCATAAAGGCAATGATATTGCCGAATATATTCATAAAGCACGCCCAGAGTCCAAGTTGCTCCCTGTAATACCAGAAACGCTTAATCTCTGTAAAGAGTACAAGATTGTATCGCGGCTGTTCGCTGCCGCCTGTCCTGCCGAGTGACTCGCTGAATATGGTAAAATAGAGCAGCAAAACAAGATAGGCAATAAAAATGCCTATGCCCATATATTTCTTCCCTGTGCTCTCTTTATTTAAGAATCTCGCTATCATATAAAATAATCAGCCAAGTACATACGCATAAGCAGCTCCAAAGGAATGTATTGCTGCAAGCTTACACATTTTTACAATTCAGTCTAACAGCTCTAAGCTCTAAGTTCTGAGTTCTTGCAATTTGCGAGCTGATGGCAATCTGTTTATTGTACCACACACGCGCCTCAAGGTCAAAACAGCTCGTAGTAGAGCTCCAAGCGCTCTTGTATACTCATGCCTAATTTCTCGTAGAGCTTAAGCGCAGGTGTATTATCAGATGAGACCTGCAAGAGTATGTTCTTAACCTTACGTGTTGCAAGCTCTGCATAGAGATGACTAAGTAGCTTATATGCGTGGCCCTGTCTTAAATGGTTGGCGTAGGTCTGCACACCGAATATATACGCTTCGCTGCCGTCAGCGTTTAATCTGAACCAGCATTCGCCAAAGTCACTGTAAGCGTGACCCGTTTCATAGTCAATATGGATATCTCCAGATGATGGCGATGTTGCGTCTGTGTCATAGCCGTGCGGAAGCGTTAAGCGCATCAAGAGTTCATCGTGATCATGTATCGCGCCTCTGTGGTGCAGTACAGCACGCGCAGCCGTATTGTCATATATGGCATATTTGATATATTGCCCCTTGATTTTCTCCCTGAATGCCGATAGGAGCTGCTCAAAGTATTTTCTGCGTCTGTGATTTGGTGCTGTATATGCCGCAAGCTCATATATAGCCCTGCCCTCTCTCTCCTCGCCCATGAGGAAGAGTGCTGCGGCAGCTGCAAGCTCAGTCCCTACATAGAGGAGATATAGCCTGTCAGCATCCTCCGGTAAGCTGTAATGCGTGCCGTCATGGAGATTGCACTCTGCGATGAGCGCTCTAAGAGCACGCGCCTGACGGCGGTTTGGGCGACTTATTTTTATAATCCTATTCATTGTTCAGTTGATTCTCTAAAAGTGTTGCCAAACGGCTATGCGGACTGCGTGTTTACACGCAAGGACGCATAGGCACGCAGCAATCCGTCACTTTTAGAGCTTGTGGCGTCTGCAAGCACGCAGGCATGATGGTTTACCCCGCGGACAATATATGCTCCACAGCCTCGAGTAGGTCAGCGCAGTTCATATCGGCTGGCTCGGCATATCTGCCGTCACTTCCTGCAGCTCCTGTAGCAAGCAATGCAGTATGACATCCTGCATTATGTCCGCACTCTATATCCGAGGTTCTGTCTCCTATCATCCATGAAAGAGTTGTATCTATATTGAGCTCCGCTGCGGCGTCCTCTATCATACCTGCTGCGCCCTTACGGCAGCGGCACTTAAACTTAAGCTCCTTCACCTCGCCGTCAAAGCCGCTATCAGGATGATGCGGACAATAGTAAATTGCATCTATATATGCGCCCTCCCTGCCGAGCAAGGTATCCATTTTCCTGTGTATCCGATCAAGCTCCTCGAAGGTACATTCGCCTCTTGCTATAACGGGCTGATTGGTGATGAGCACAGCTAAATACTCCGAGGCATTTATGCGTCTTATAGCCTCTGCCGCCCCCGGCAGCAGCCTCATGCCCTCGGCGTTCTTTAAGAAGCCGTCTTCTACATTTACAGTACCGTCTCTGTCTAAGAATATGCAGCGCTGTCTGTTGGCGAGATTTCTGTGCTCAACAGTGCCAGTGCTCACAGCCTCGCTGACCTCATTATAACGCTCCGGGGTACCCATATCCTTGACATACTCCGTAGAGCGATAGGCATAGACTCTGCCCGCCTCTATAAGCGGCCTGATTATATCCTTATCGAGATCAACCTTCTCTGTCGGCTCTGGCACCATAGCGGCGACTCTCGGCGAGAGCGCATATATACCTGCATTTACCTGATTATGATAATAGCAATCATCCGGTCTGTCTTCCTTCTTACCGATAATGCCCGTCACTATCTTGCTTAGATGATGCTGCAAATTGTCCCTGTCCGAGCTGATGCCGCACTTATCCTCAGTAAAGTCATCGAGTCTTCCGACCTCGTCAGTAAGGATTATGTCAGAGTCATACGGATGCGAATTGGGATGGACAAAGAGCGTGACGTCCGCATTTTCCTCCCTATGAGCCTGCATCATGCGATTAAAATCCACAGACAGCATGAGATCCCCCATGATGAGCAGGAAATCCTCACTAAGCACACCGTCCCTGTACAGATAATGCAGTGCCCCAGCCGTACCCATGGGCTTATCCTCATTGAAATAGGTGATACTTACTCCATATTTTTCCCCTGTACCAAAATACGTACGCACCGATTCAGAGAGATATCCGGTCACGAGCACGATATCGTTGATGCCGCACGCTCTTAAGCATTCTATCTGATATTGCAATATAGGCTTATCCAATACCGGTATCATGGGCTTGGGTATGTCGGAGGCTACGCTCCTTATCCTTGTGCCCTTACCGCCCGCCATTATAACTGCTTTCATAGTGATGTGCTCCTGATAGAAATGATACCGATGCTTTGAAGCTTGCGTTGGTGCACTGCACGCTGCAATACGGTATCTTGATTTTGTATATGTTGGCTACAGTGCCAAGGCTCTTTCTTAAGCCTTGCCTGCGTGCCATATTAGAACGTGCTTACAGCGCGTCCCTATGTCGTTCCACATAGCGCTTATTCATAGCCAAGGACTTGACCATGCACCGTGGCAGCCTGTCGTAGGTCTTACCCAATCTGTAGCCTATATACCGCCAGCC